>JAFEBB010000031.1 GCA_018266075.1 Deltaproteobacteria bacterium
GCTCTGTAGAGTGCCGCCCGACGGCTCCCCAGCTCTGTAGAGTGCCGCCCGACGGGCTCCCCAGCTCTGTAGAGTGCCGCCCGACGGCTCCCCAGCTCCGTAGAGTGCCGCCCGAGGGCTCCCCAGCTCTGTAGAGTGCCGCCCGACGGCTCCCGAGCTCTTCAACCTGGAGCTGCCGATCATCGGGACGTCTACGGCCGCTGCGGCGCCGGGTCAGGCATCGGCCCTATGTGCGAGCCCTCTTCGAACGCCGTCTCCACGGAGCGCACCGTGTAGCCGGCGAACGCCAGGAACACCACGCCCACCAGCGCAAACAGCATCGCCTCGTTCCACCTCGAGGACGAAGCGATCAGCTCTCGTCGCCGATCCATCTGGCCGAGCTGCGAATCGACGTACTGGCCCGACAAGGTGTCGACGAACGAGCTTTGCGACGTCACGCTGCGCTTCTGTTCGTCCTCGGCCAGGACGGCCAGTCCCTGAGAGCGCACGTGGCAATAGCCGCCCAGCGCCCCGGAACCCAGGGCGCCAACGAACAGGACGATGTGCCACTTGCCCCGCATGAGAACGCCTCGCAGGACTCCAGGACCCGGCGATGGTAATTCTCGCTCCCGGCCACGGCAAGGTTGTGGCCCTCCGCCGACAACACCTGGACATGGCCAAGCCCTACGAACCCAAGGATCGCTTCTACTTGAAGGCCAAGGCCCAGGGATTGCGGGCGAGGTCGGCGTTCAAAATTGAAGAGCTCGCCGATCGAATGGGCGTGGTGAAACCAGGAATCGCCGTGCTCGACCTGGGCGCGGCGCCGGGCGGCTGGCTCCAGGTGCTGGCCAAGCTCGTGGGGCCGAGCGGGCTGGTCATCGGCGTGGATCTGGTCGAGATCAAGTCGCTCTCGCTGGCGCACGCCAAGACGCTCGTCGCCGACGTCACGGCCCCCGACTTCCCCCAGAAGCTCGCGGCCATCACCCCGCGGAAGCTAGACCTCGTCACCAGCGACATGGCGCCCAAGACCACCGGCATCCGCGCCACCGACGAAGCCCGCTCGCTCGAGCTCTGCGAGATCGCCCTGCGCTGTGCCGAGGCCCACCTGCGGCCCGGCGGCGCGTTCATCACCAAGGTCTTCATGGGTGGCGACTTCAAGCGCTACGAGACCCAGGTGCGAAAGCGCTTCGAGCAGGTGAAGGTGATGCGCCCCGAGGCCACGCGCGACCGCTCGTTCGAGGTCTACATCACGGCCAAGGGCTTCCGTCCGCCCAGGCCGTAGATCCGACGCTCAGCGCTTGGCCAGCCGCGCCGCGAGCTCCTCCCGCGTGGCCAGGCCCTTCTCCAGCACCAACTCGACGACCGAGCGCAGCACCTCCTGCGTCCGCCGCAGCTCGTGCTCCGTGGCCTGAAGCTTCTCCATGAGCAACGCGAGCTGAACCGCCGGATCGCGTTGGGCGGCCGGGAGGTTCGCGGGCGTGTTACCCACGGGGTCGTTCGCGGGGCTCAAGCTCTCGGCGAGCGACTCCAACTGCATCGCCGGAGTCGCCTCGGTGGGCCCGAAGGAGATCGCCTTGCGCTTGGCGACGGGCCGGTGGGCCGCGAGCGCGCCCAGGCCATTGCGAATCTCGGCTTCGGTGCAGACCACGGCGCGCACGGTGCAGCCGGCAGCGGCCGCGGCGCGAGAGAGCGCCTCGCGCTGACTCGGATCCGCGACGGCGACCACCAGCACCTCGCCCGACTCCCTCAGCGCCAGCGGCAGCATCGCGAGCTCATCGCAAATTCGGGCGTCGAGCATCGCAAGCGCGCTCGGATCCGGACGGATCTTCGCGAGCACCACCCGAGGGCAGCGAAAGGCCTTGGCGAGGACGTCGGCGAGCCGGTTGGCGTCGAGGATGCCCAGCTCCACCAGGTGCCTGCCCAGCCAGCCGCCGAGCTCGGCCTGTCGGGCCAGGGCGTTGCGGGCCTGGTTGCCGTCGATGGCGGCCTCGCGAATCAAGGCCTCTGCGAGGCGCAAGGCGCCGCCCGTCGTCGGACGCGAATTCATGGACTCGGCTGCAGCCATCTGTGGCTCCCAGGTGTTCGTAGCTTCGAACGCACCAGGGGTTCAAAAATTCTGAGTCGACGCAGGTGATCCCGATCACGCCGCGGATCAGCGGAAGCCGTTGCGCTTGCCGTAGGCGAGCAGCGCTTCGCGCTGCGCCGCGGACTCCACGCACATCGGGCTGCGCTTGCGTCGAACTTCCACGATCGCCGCGGCCGGATCCATCCCGCTCGCGACGAGGTAGGCGCAGGCGACGGTGGCCGAGCGGCCAATGCCGGCGAAGCAGTGCACCAGCACGCCCAGCCCGTCGTTGCGAGCCTTCTGGATGAACGCCACGCCTTCGTCGAGCTGCTCGGGCGACGGCGCGTCGTAGTCGGACACGGGCAGGTGCAGCGCGCGCAGGCCGCAGTCGGCGAGCGGCTCGGCGTCGAGCGGCGCTTCGCACACGGTGACCACCGCGCCGATGCCTTCGTTCTTCAGCCGCGGGAGCACGTCGTCCAGCTCGCCGGCGCGGGCGGGGTGCTCGCCCACGAAGAGGCCGTCGGCCACCGCGTGGTAGCTGATTGCGCGCGCCATCAGTGCACCGCCGCCCGGATGGGGAGCTCGCGGATCAGCTTGGCCTCGAGGTCGAGCAGCTCGGACAGCCGCGCATCGGCTTCTTCCGGCGACGCGCGCTGGGCGAGCTTGACAAAAAGGTTACCGTGCCCGGCCTCGGCCAGGGCCAGCTCGCGATAGAACGTCTGCAGCTCCGGGTCCGGCAGGTTCTCCGAGAGCAGCCGCAGCCGCTCCTCCGACCGCGCCTCGATCAGCGCCGACACCAGCAGCAGATCCACCATCCGCCCGGGGTGGCTGGTCCGCACGTGCGTGTAGAGCGCCTTGGCGTACGGGTCGCCCTCGTCGCGGCCGAGGGCGATCCCGCGCTTCTCCAGCAGCTGGACCACCTGCGAGAGGTGCTGCGCCTCCTCGCGCGCCAGCGCGGCCATCGCGCGCGGCAAGCCAGGCAATTGCGGATACGACGTGAGCAGCGAGAGCGCGTGGGCGGCGGCCTTCTTCTCGCAGTGGGCGTGATCCTGCAGGACCTCGTCGAAGCGCTCGACGGCCAGACGGATCCACGCCGGATCCGTCTGCTGGCGCAGGGTGATCACGGCTGGGCCACGACCAGGCGCTGGCTGCGCACGGGCACGAAGCCCACCTTGCGGCAGACGCGGGAGAGCACCGGATCCTTCTCGTCGTAGCGCAGGGTGAGCCGCGGGATGGCCGAGAGCTGCTGCCGGCACACCTGGCCCAGCGCCAGCGTGCCCAGGCCCTTCTTGCGCATCTCCGGCACCAGGTACGGGTTCTCGAGCTCGGCGCCGTAGCGGCTGCGCGCGCCCATGTCGACCTTGAACACGACCTTGTTCTCGTGGGTCATCACCCAGGTGCGGCCGGCCTTCACCCGGGCGGCCACGCGCTCGCGGAAGAGCTCGCCTTCCTCTGCCACCGGATCCAGCTCGAGCGATTCCTTCACGGCAGCGGCGGCGAGCGGAACGAGCTCGTCCACGTCGCGGGTCTCCGCGGGGCGGAGCTGCGGCGCCACGAACGGGCCCATGTCGTCGGCGGAGACGGAGCAGAGCCGCTGCGAGCGGTCGATGACGATGTGCATGGCGCCGAAGGCCCGCACCACCGCGTCCACCGCGAGCTTCTCGCCCACCGCCGAGCGCAGGTGCAGGCCCTGCTCGGCGAGGTGCCGCGCCAGCTCGCCCGTCGCCATGGGATCGCCTGCGGGGATGAGCAGGTTGCCGTCGCCGCCCACGAAGAGCACGGCCTTGAAGCCCCCGCCGTCGGCCACGCCCAGGAACTTGAACGGCGGCGCGCCTGGCTTGCCCAGCCCGTACTCCTCGAGCAGGGCCAGCAAGAGCATGTTCTGGACGGGATCCTTGGCGAGCAGCGCGCGCAGCGCCTCCAGCCGTTCCCCGGTGACCAGGTCGATGGCGCCCACGGATGGTCGGTCGCGATGGCGCCAGCTTGTTGGGCTCGCCAGCCGAACGGCGAGCGGCTCGACGGGGGGCGAATTCCCGAGCGAGCGTGGAGGGCAGTCGTATCGCGGCCTTGGGGCCTCGGGCAAGCTCGCTAGCCATCGCCTCGCCCGGCCGGACCTTTGACAAGCGGCACGCGGCTGCGGTCTGCTTTGGGTAAGGGCTCACGGCGCGTCGATTTGGTGGCGAACCGGGCGGGTCTGGCGCAGGGAATCGGGAGCCCATCGGGCCGGGTTGCAGTTCCCGATTGAGGAGGCATCCGTGATCTGGGTACCCGTGCTTGTCGCTGGTGTGGTGGTGGTGGCCGCGGCCAAGGAATTGGCCAAGGCGCTCGACGCCCGCCGTCCCAAGCCCGTGCCTGTGAAGGTGCCCGCCAAGTAGGCGGTCGCCGGTTAGCTTGAGGTCGCGCCGTCCGGGTGCCAGCGGACGGGGCCGCGGACCACCTGATCGATCCGGAAGCTGGCAGGCTCTCCGCTCACGCCGCTCATCGCGCAGAGCTCGCGCCGGATCCGACTCGGATCCGCGCCCTGATCCAACATCGCGCTCACGCTCACCGGGCCGTCGCGCTTGCTGAGGCGCTCGCCCGTGGGACCGACGACCAGCCCCACGTGCGCGAACTCCGGTGGCGCGGCGCCGAGGGCGCGGTAGAGCTGGATTTGCCTCGGCGCGGAGGCGAGCAGGTCATCGCCGCGGAGCACGTGGGTGATGCCCATGGCCGCGTCGTCGACGACGACGGCGAGCTGGTACGCAAACACCCCGTCCGCGCGCTGGACCACGAAGTCGCCCACGACCTCGTCCACGTTCTGCACATATCGGCCCGCGAGCAGATCCACGAACTCGACCTCGCCCGGCTCTACGCGAAAGCGAAGGGACGGCTTGCGGCCTGAGGCTTCGCGCTCCTTGCGCTCCGCCTCGCTCAGGTCGCGGCAGGTGCCGGGATAGCGCGGACCCTCGTCGCCGGCGTGGGGCGCGTGCGCGATCCGGGCGATCTCCGCGCGCGAGCAGTAGCAGGGGTAGATGCGGCCAGCTGCGCGCAGCTTGGCGATGGCATCGCGATATATCTCGAGTCGCTCGCTCTGGACGTACGGCGCGAACGGACCGCCCACATCCGGGCCCTCGTCCCAGTCGATGCCCAGCGCCTTCAAGGCGTGGAGCTGGCGCTCCATCGAGCCCTTCACGGCGCGGGCCGGATCCAGATCCTCCACGCGCATCACGAACTTGCCGCCGAGGGCGCGCACCTGGAGCCACGCCAGCAGGGCGGTGCGGGCGTTGCCCACGTGCAGCTCGCCGGTCGGGCTCGGTGCGAAACGTCCCCGGACGTCCATGGCGCTACTGCTGCTTCGTCACCGGCCCCTTGCGCGCGCCCACCACCCTGCGCGGCCCGTTGTCCTTCTTGGGCTGGGCCTCGTCGGTGCCGGCGGCGGGGAAGCGGAACTCGCTGGTGTCCACGAGCTCGGCGCTGGCGGTGTCGCTCACCTTGAGCGGCACCTTGGCGGCCGCGCCCAGCGTGGCCGACCCTGCGCGCCCGGCCACGTCGCCCGCGACCTTCGCGAGCTCCTGCCCTGCGGTGAGCAGGTCGGGGTCGAACTTCACCTTGGGCAGCCGCGCGAAGCCGTTGGCCTTGGGCGCGTAGACGAAGCTGTCCAGCACCAGGTCGGAGCCCTCCACGTGCAGGCCGCCGAAGACGAGCCACTGCGCGTCGAGGCCCGCGGCCGCGTCCTTCATCGACGCCACCGACGCCTGGGTGAGCGCGTTCGCGGCGAGCTGGGCCACCAGCGGCGAAGCGGGGCCCTTGGCCAGCGCGGCGCCGGTGACCTCGGCCGTGGCGCCCGCCTTCACCTCGACCACGCCGCCCACCGAGCCGCCGCTGGGCAGATCCACGCGCCAGAGGTGCGCCCCGGGCGGCAGCTCGCGGACGAGCACCGGCGTGCGGCCGGCGTCGAGGCCGTCGATCTTCGCGGACGCGCCGGGCGGAATGGAGCCGATCTTCAGCTTGGCCTTCTCGGCGCCCAGCACCTTCGACTCAGCGTCCTTGGCGAGCGCGGCGAAGAGCGGCGAGGTGCGCGTCTCCGCAAAGTCCTTGTTCGGGTGCAGCGCCTCGGCGCGCTGGAGCTCGAGCTGGCCCGCGGCGTCGTCGCCCGACTGGTAGAGCGCGCGGGAGAGCGCGGCGTGGGCGTCGGCGAGCGGCTCGGCGTCATCCATGGCTGCGGCGCCGGCGGCGAGCTCCTCGAGCACCTGCTGCAGCTTGACCTTGGCGGCGAAGGGCTGGCCGGCGTCGAGATCCTTGCGCGCGTCGGCGGAGAGCGCCTGGGCCTTCTTGAGGTGCGCCGCGGGATCGTCGGCCTCACCGGCGCCGGCGAGCTTCACCGCCAGGCCGTCGTGCGACTTGAGCGTGGTGGCCAGGACGTCGGCGGCCTTGGCGCCGGCGTTGTTGGGCACGTCGCCGCCCAGAGGAGCGAAGGGCACCACCACCACCTTGGCCGGCTCGTCGGCCAGGGCCGCGGCGGGAGCGAGGAGCAGCAGCGCGGAGAGGAGCGTCTTCATGAGCGTTTTAAACCACAGCGTCGCCGCTGCTGCCAGTGAGGGATCCGCTCGGATCTCGTACGCTCGGGCGGGTGACTGGTGGCTGGTGGCTGGTGGCTGGTCTCGAGCCCACCGCAGTCACGTTGGAAACAGAGCCGCGCGGGCGTTAGCGTTCGGGTTCGATACCCCGTCCAGGACTCGAAGATGCCGGAGACCTACCCCGCGGCCCACCTGCGCGAGCTCGAGCAAGCGCTCGACGACGCGCTCGCCAGCGTGCCGTTCTACGCCAAGTGGAAGCCGCGTGACGTCGGAGCGAGCGCCGGCCCGCTCGCTCGCCTGCGAAACATGCCCACGCTCACCCGGCGCGAGCTGCGCGCGGGCTTTCCTCGGCTCTTCACGCCCGGTGGCAAGGATCTGAAGAACGCGCTCGACGCGGGTGAGGTCGAGCTCGTGGCCACCAGCGGCACCACCGACGACCGCGTGCAGGTCATCTGGTGGCAGCCCTGGTGGGACGAGCAGGAGAAGGCGCAGTACCTCACCGGAAATCCCCTGCCGCAAGGCATCTGGGGCCGCGGGTTCAAGGAAGCGGTGCTCACCACGCCGGTGTGCTCCGCGGGCGTGTGCCACATCGGCGATATGCCCATGAAGGACCGCATCTGGGAGCGGATGCTCTTCCTCAACCAAAAGGCGGATCCGGCGCACTGGAGCAAGGCCGATCTCGACCGAATGGTGCAAGAGCTCGCCGAGTACGCGCCCGAGGCCATCGAGGCGGATCCGGCGTACCTCGCGGCGCTGGCGCGTCACGCGGTGACGAACGGAATCACGCTGCACAGGCCGCGCTACATCGGGCTCACCTACGAGTTCATCTCGCGGACGCACCTGCACGCGATTCATCAAGCGTTCGGCGATACGCCGATCATCAACTCCTACGGCTCGACGGAAGCCGGCTGCCTCCACCTCAACTGCGAGCACGGTCGGCTTCACCCGAACCTGCACTTCACGCACGCCGACGTGATTCCCCTCAAGCCCCAGCACGGCGGCCCCACGCGCGGACGCCTCGTGGCGAGCGTGCTCAAGAACCCGTGGCTCAAGCTCCTGCGCTACGAGACCGGCGATCTGGTGCGGCTCGCGAGCGATGCGTGTCCGTGCGGGCGCGAAGGCGAGTCGCTCTTGAAGATCGAGGGCCGGCTCAAGGACGTGACGTTCAAGAAGGACGGCGCGCTGGTGACCGTGGAAGACGTCGACGCTGCCCTGGGCGAGCTCGCGCCGCGCGGACTCGAGCAGTACCAGCTCGTGCAAGAGGCCGCGGATCGCTACCTGGTGCGCTACGTGGGCGAGAGCGCGCTCGAAGGCGAACTGCGCGAGCGCGCGCGGGCGCTCTACGGCGGCGAGGTCGCGGTGCAGCGCGAGACGACCATCGCGCCCGAGCCGAGCGGCAAGTATCGACTGGCGAAGACCGAGCTCAAGTTCGATCCGACGTCGCTCTTCGTGGAGACGGCGTGATGGATCTCTCCGCGCACCGCAAAGACTTCCCGCTGCTCGAGCAGACGCTCGACGGAAACCCGGTCGTCTTTCTCGACTCCGCTTCCACGACGCCCAAGCCGCAAACCGTGATCGACGCCGTCACGCGCTTCTACACGCAGCACACCGCCAACGTTCACCGCGGCGTGCACGCGTTCGGCGAGGACTCCACGCAGAAGTTCGAAGAGGCGCGCGCCGAGGTGGCCAGCTTCCTCAACTGCTCGCCCGCCGAGATCGTCTTCACCAAGAACGCCACCATGAGCATGAACATGGTGGCCGCGGGCCTCGAGCTGCGTCGCGATGACGAGGTGCTCACCACCGAGCTCGAGCACCACGCGAACTACCTGCCCTGGCGGATCCGCGCGAAGGTCGTGCCCGTGGGCCTCGAGGCAGACGGCTCGCCGCGCTGGAACGAGATCGCGTCCAAGCTCAGCAAGAAGACGCGGCTGGTGACCTTCGCGCACGTGTCGAACACGACCGGACTCATCGCGCCCGTCGAGGATTGGATCAGCCAGGCCAGGAAGCACGGCGCGCTGACGCTGATCGACGCCTCGCAATCGGCGTCGCACCTGCCGCTCGATGTGAAGGCGCTCGGCTGCGACTTCCTCGCCTTCAGCGGCCACAAGCTGCTCGCGCCCTCGGGCGTTGGCGTGCTCTACGGGCGCCGCGAGCTGCTGGAAAAGCTGACGCCCTTCGAGACCGGCGGCGGCATGGTGAGCTACCACGCCAAGGATCGCTTCGAGCTGCGCGAGGCGCCGTTCAAGCACGAGGCGGGCACGCCCAACATCGAAGGCGTGCTCGGCCTGGGCGCGGCGGTGCGCTACCTGCGCCGCATTGGCATGCAGAACATCCACGCGCACTCGCGCGAGCTCGGCCGCCAGATGGTCGAGGGCCTCAGCACGATCAAAGGCGTAACGTTGATCGGCCGCAGCGCGCCGGCGGAGCAGCGCATCGGGCTGTGCACGTTTCACGTCAACGCGGGTGGCATGCAGCAGAGCGACGTCGCCCGCTTCCTCTGCGACGCCCACCAGATCCTCTGCTCCGGCGGCTTCCACTGCGCGCACATGCTCCACCACGAGCTCGAGCTGGAGGGCACCGTGCGCGCGTCGGCGCACCTGTTCAACACTTCCGCCGAGATCGACAAGCTGCTCGCCGCCGTTCGTGAGATCGCGGTGTAGCGCGCTGGTCAGTGCACGCCCGCGAAGACGCTCGCCATTTGGATCTGGCACGGATCTCTCGCAGCGCTCGCGGCCTTCGGGTGGTCGCTCGCCATGCCGGTGCCTATGGTTCCCGCCAGGTCGCGGGAGGCGGGCGTGGGCGCAAAGCACTGGCTGGTTGCCGCGGCAGCATCGGGAGCGCTCCTTGCGGGCTGCGAGAAGCCGCCGCCCCAGGAAGAGCTCGACGAGCTCGCTCAGGTGAAGCGCGATCGCGCCCAGCTCGACGCGGACTTCGACGAGCTCGGCGCGCGGCTGCTCGAGGATCGGTCGATCGTCACCACCGATGCCGTGCTCGAGGCGCGGCACCAGCAAGTGTCGCAGGTGGCGTGTCAGAACCTCTCCGACCACTGGACGGGCATCAACCGCTTCCTCGACAACCAGACCGAGAAAGAGAAGGACAAGCACCGCTCCCGGGTGGCGTCGTATCGCGCGCAGCGGGATTAGCTGATTGCGTGGCACGACCGCGCTGAAGCGGGCACAATCCGCGCGGCATGGCCTTGCGCGCGTACCTCCCTGACCTCGTCTACGCGGACGGCGCGTTTCGATCCGGTGTGGCCATCGTGGTCAACGACGCGCGCATCGTGAGCGTGGGCGCGGCCCCGAGCGGCATCGAGCACATCCGGCTCGCCAACCGCGCGGCCTTGCCGGGCCTGGTGAACGCGCACAGCCACGCGTTCCAGCGCGCCATTCGCGGGCGCACCGAGTGGCGCTCGCCGGGCCACGCCGCCGACGACTTCTGGACCTGGCGCGAGCAGATGTACGCCGCGGCCATGCGGCTCTCGCCCGAGGGCGTGTTCGCTGTTTCGCGGATGTGCTTTCTGGAGATGGCGCTCGCGGGCATCACCAGCGTGGGCGAGTTCCACTACCTGCACCGCGCGCCGGATGGCTCGGCCTACGCGGATGCGAACGAGCTCGCGCATCGGGTGATCGCCGCGGCGCAGGAAGTGGGCATTCGCATCGCGCTGCTGCGCGTGGCCTACCAGCGCGCAGGCTTCAACGCGCCCAAGAACCCGCTTCAGTCGCGCTTTGTCGAGCCGAATGTTGAGACATATCTCGATATATCTGAACAACTCCACGCCCGCTACCGCGACGACCGGGCCTGGGTGGGCGCAGCGCCGCACAGCGTCCGGGCGGTGGATCGCACCTGGATCGCCGGGATCTCCGCGTGGGCGCACGCGAAGAAGCTGCCCGTGCACATGCACGTGGCCGAGCAGCCCAAGGAGATCCGCGACTGCCAGGCCGAGCACGGCAAGACGCCGGTGGGGTTGCTGGCGGAGCTGGGCGCGCTGGGGCCGCGCTTCACGGCGGTGCACGCGGTGCACCTCACCGACGCCGACAAGGCCGCGCTGCGCGACTCGAAGTCCACCATCTGCGCATGCCCGACGACCGAGCGAAATCTGGGCGACGGGATCTTGGATCCGACCGTCACGAACATCGCGCTCGGCACCGACAGCCAGGTGCAGATCGATCTTCTCGAGGACGCGCGCGAGCTCGAGTACCACCTGCGCCTGCAGAAGCTGGAGCGCGCGATCCTTCCGCCACAGGGCGACGGGCTCACCGGCCTCGCGACGCGCTTGTTTACGGCGGCCACCGCGAACGGCGCGCGCAGCATCGGCTCGGGCGCGGGCGCGATTGCTGCCGGCGAGAGCGCGGATTTCTTCACCGTGGATCTCGACGATCCATCGATTGCCGGCGCGCGCGCGAACGACCTGCTCGCGAGCGTGGTGTTCTCCCTCGAGCGCACGGCCATTCGCGACGTGATCGTGCGTGGCATGCGAATCGTCGAAGAGGGTCGCCACGCGCGGCAGGCCGAGATCACCGCCGAGTACACGCGCGAGGTCCGCGCGCTCTGGGAGAACGCATGACCCCGGCTGAGCACCTGAAGCAGCTCGTGGCCATCGACTCCACCTCGACGCTCTCCAACGCGCCGATGATCGAGCTCCTCGAGCAGAAGCTGCGCGCCAAGGGCTTGCGCACCTCGCGGCACGCGTACGTCGATGCGAAGGGCGTGCAGAAGCAGAACCTCGTCGCGCGCGCGGGGCCCGACGGTGATCCGCAGCTCGCGCTGGTGGGCCACACCGACTGCGTGCCCTACGACGCCTCGTGGAAAGAGGCGCTCATCCTCACGCCGAAGGACGGCAAGCTCTACGCGCGCGGCGCCTGCGACACCAAAGGCTTCATCGCCTGTGCGCTCCATGCGGTGGAGTCGACGGATCTCGGATCTTTGCGCGCGCCGCTGGCGATGATCTTCACCGCCGACGAAGAGGTTGGCTGCATCGGCGCCAAGGAGCTCGCCGACGCCAAGCCGTTCCAGGTGAAGTACGCGATCGTCGGCGAGCCCACCCAGCTCCAGCCGGTGCGCGCGAACAAGGGCTACTGCCTCGGCGAGATCGAAATCCGCGGCAAGGAAGGGCACAGCGCGTATCCCGAGAAGGGGGCGTCGGCGATTCGCGCGGCGGGCCGCGTGCTCGCGGCGCTCGACGGCCTCGATGGCGAGCTGCGCGCGCTGCCGGATCCGGCCTTCGCGCCGCCGTTCACGACGCTGAACGTAGGGCTCATCAGCGGCGGCAAGGCGAAGAACATCATCCCCGGGAGCTGCAAGCTCACGCTCGAGTGGCGCCCGGTGCCGAGCCAGGACGCGCGGCTCGTGGTGAAGCGGGTGCTCGACATCCTGAAGCAGGTATGCAGCGCCGAGCCGGGCCTCGACTACACGTTCGATCCGGGTCGCTTGGATCTCGGCTTCGCGACCGTACCCACGAGCGAGATCGTGAAGTTCGTGGAGCGCGAGGTGAACCAGAAGCCGGGCACGGTCGCGTTCGGCACCGAGGGACCGCAGCTCACCGATCTGGGCGCCGAGGTCGTGGTCTTCGGACCTGGCGATATTCGCGTGGCGCACCAGACCGGCGAGTTCGTGCCCGAGGCAGATCTCGCAGAGTGCACGCGCGTGCTGCAGAAGGCCGTGAAGCAGTTCTGCGGCTGATCAGCGCGGATCCAGGAGCCACGCGATCGAGTCGCGCGCCGCCTGCTCGAGCGCGTCGAGCTGGTTTGTGAAGAGGTGATCCGCACCGGCAATTGAAGTGAACTTGAACTGGGCGCTCAGCGGTCGCAGCGCGGCTTCGACTTCTGAGGCTGGCCCGAACTCGTCATCCGCGCCCTGGATCACCGCGAGCGGCGCGTTCACCTTCGCTTCGTGCGCGAACATCTTCACCGCCACGCCTGCGAGCAGCACCGCGCGGACCCGCGGATCCGTCGACGCCGTGTGCAAGCCCACCCAGGCGCCGAATGAGTAGCCCGCGATCCACAAGGGAGCGTCCGAGTGCTTCTCCGCGAGGAACGCCAGGCCGGCCGCGACGTCCTCGCGCTCGCCGATGCCCTCGGCAAACTTGCCGCTCGAGCGTCCCACGCCGCGGAAGTTGAAGCGTACGCACGCCACCTGCGCATCGCGGAGCGCGCGAGCGATTCGGTACGGCGCGTGGTGGTGCATGCTGCCGCCGAGCTGCGGGTGCGGATGGAGCACCACCGCGCACGCGCGCGGGCGCGGCACATCCCAGTACACGGCTTCCAGGATCCCGTGCGGCGCCGGGACGTCCACGAACATCTAGAACAGCTTCTCGCGCAGCGCCTTGGCGCGCGCCTTCTGCTCGTCGTCGATGGAGGTGAGCTCGATGGCCTTGAGCCGCTGCTCCAGGCTCTTGGGCTTCTTGGGGCCGACGATCTTGCCTTCCTCGGTCAGTGCCTCGAGCTTGCCCAGCGCCTTGTCCACCACGCGCGCGCGCGCGTGATCGAGCAGGCTGTTGAGGAAGTACGGATCCTCGGGGAGCTCGTGCTCCTGCACGAACG
Source organism: Deltaproteobacteria bacterium (assembly GCA_018266075.1). Classification (GTDB taxonomy): domain Bacteria; phylum Myxococcota; class Myxococcia; order Myxococcales; family SZAS-1; genus SZAS-1. The sequence continues at coordinate 13,140 of JAFEBB010000031.1, forward strand.
TCACCACGGCCTCGCTCCAGGCTTTGCGATCTTCTTGCTCGAGCTTCTGCAGATCCTTGAGCGCCTGCGTGCGCTTGCCCTTCTCGCCGCCCGGATCCAGCGCGCCCGACATCTGCTCGGGCACCTCGCCGCCGCCGCCGAAGATCTTCTCCACGCTCTTCTTGTAGTCCTGGTACGACTGCGTGTGGCTCAGCTTCTCCTGCTGCCAGTCGGGCTTCTCGCCCTTCTTGCGGGAACGAAGGAGCTTGTCGCGCTCGGAGTAGGTGAGCTTGCGGCCGTCGTCGCGATTCTTGGGCATGGGAGCCTCCGGCCGGCGGCTTCCCCCCGCGCGACCGCGGGCGAACATGACAGAGCCCGGTCCACTTGAAAAGCCGACTCCGGCCCGGCAAATGTGCCGCTTCCACGAGGGGAGCGCACGTGAAGAAGCTGACCGACGCCGAGATCCGCACCGAGCTGGAGAAGCTGCCGGGCTGGCGCAAGCAGGGCGAGGCGATCACCAAGACCTTCGAGCTGCCCTCGTTCGCGCGGGCGGTCGAGGTGGTGAACGCCGTGGCCAAGCACGCCGACTCGGTGGATCACCACCCGGACATGCTCATCCAGTACCGCAAGCTCACCTTCACGCTGAACACCCACGACGTGGGCGGCGTGAGCGCGAAGGACATCGAGCTCGCCAAGAACGTCGACCAGCTCGCGAAGTAGTCACTTCTTCGGCGCCGGTGCGGCCGGCTTGGGCGCGGGTGGCGGGGGGAGCAGGCTGTCGAGGGCGTGCGCTTCGTCGGCGCCGTGGAACGAGCCGATGCGCTTGCCGTCCTTGAAGATGAAGGTCGCGGGGATGGTGGGCTGCGTCCACTCGGGCGCGACCTTCTTGGTCATGGTGTGCGGATCGATGTCGGGCGAGAGCACGTAGTGCTTGGCCTGCGCGAAGAAGCCGCCGAACTGGGTCATCATCGAGAAGCCCAGCTCCTCCACGTCGGCGGGCTCGTCGGCGGAGATGAAGGTGAAGTCCACGCCCTTCTTGCCCAGCTCCTGAGCCTTCTTCATGAAGCCAGGCAGCTCCTCGCGGCACGGCCCGCACCACGTGGCCCAGAAGTGCACCACGTGCGTGCCCTTGGCCTTGAACGCCGGCAGCGCGAGCACGGCCTTGGTCGTGGCCAGCAGCGGGAAGTGCTTGGCGTCCTTGGCTGGCGCAGGCTTCGTGGGCGCGGCCGTGATCGTGAGGGCGAGCAGCAGCGCGGTCATGGGCGCGACTCCAGGAAGTTCTTGAGGTGCGTGAAGGCGTGCTCGAGCGCGGCGATGGGCGCGCTCTCGTTGGCCTGGTGTGCTTGGGACGTCTCGCCGGGGCCGTAATTCACCGCGTCCACCCCGCGGACGCCGAAGCGGGCGACGTCGGTCCAGGCCTGCTTGGCGGTCACCGGCGCGCCGTTGCTGCGCAGGAAGCGCTGCACGTGCGGGTTGTCCAGGCAGACGCGACCCGAGGGGCTGAGATCCGTGAACGTCACCACGGCGCGCTCGCGCACCAGCGCGCGCACCTCGGCCTGGGCCTGCTCGATGGTCTTTCCCGGGGCGAAGCGGACGTTGAGGTTGAGCTCGAAGCGCTCGGGGATCACGTTGCGCGCGCGGCCGCCCTCGGCGCGGGTGACGTGCATGACCTCGTAGAACATCAGCCCATCGCGCTCCACGGGCACGCGCTGACGCGCGTGCAGCTCGGCCAGAAACCCGCCCGCCTTGTGGACCGCGTTCTCGCCCTGCCACGGCCGCGCGGAGTGCGCGCTCTTGCCGCTGAACACGAGCGTCGCATGCAGACTGCCCACGCAGCCCACCTGAAGCTGGCCGTCGGTGGGCTCCATGCAGATGGCGAGCGCGAACTTTCCGAGCTGCGGCAGCGCGGCGAAGAGCGGCTCGAGCCCGTTCTCGGCGTACGGCCCCTCCTCGCGCTCGTAGAGCACGAATGCGAGATTCACCGGGAGTGAAGGGCGGTCGAGCTTCTCGGCGAGGGCCATCATCACCGCCACGCCGCCCTTCATGTCCGAGGCGCCCAGGCCGTGCACGCGCTCGCCCACGATGCGCGGGGCGGCGTCGCCAGGATGAAGCGGGACGGTGTCGATGTGGCCGACGAGCGCGACGGTCGGACGCGGATCGTCGAGCTTGCCCAGCACCAGCGAGTGCCCGATGCGACGCAGCTCTCCCGCGCCGAAGTGCTGCTTGGCCCAGGCCTCCAGGGCGTCGCAGATCGCGCGCTCGTCGCCGATCACGCTGGGGATGGCGCAGAGCTGCAGGGTGCGCTCGGCCAGCGAAGCGGGGGCGAGGAGGCTCATTCAACCCAACCTTAAACCGGCACGGCGAAGTCGCGCAGCGCCTGGTTCAAGCTGGTCTTGGTGTCGGTGCTGGCCTTGCGCTGCCCGATGATCAGCGCGCAGGGCACGCCGTACTCGCCGGCGGGGAACTTCTTCAATCGCGTGCCGGGGATGACCACGCTCCGCGCGGGCACGCGGCCCTTGTAGATCTTCTCTTTGCTGCCGGTGACGTCGATGATCTGCGTGCTCGAGGTGAGCACCACGTTCGCGCCGAGCACGGCTTCCTCTTCGACCACCACGCCCTCGACCACGATGCATCGCGAGCCGACGAACGCGCGGTCCTCGATGATCACCGGGCTCGCAGCGGGCGGCTCCAGCACGCCGCCAAGCCCCACGCCGCCGGAGAGGTGCACGTTCTGGCCCACCTGCGCACACGAGCCGACGGTGGCCCAGGTGTCGACCATGGTCCCCGCGCCTACGCGCGCGCCGATGTTCACGTAGCCCGGCATGAGGATCACGCCCGGCTCGAGGAACGAGCCGTAGCGCACCGTGCCCGGCGGAACCACGCGGACGTTCGCCTTGGCGAGGTTCTTCTTGAGCGGGATCTTGTCGTGGAACTCGAAAGGCCCCACCTCGTGCACCTGCATCTGCGCCAGGCCGAAGTAGAGCAGGATGGCCTGCTTCACCCAGGCGTTCGTCACCCAGGCGCCGTCGATCTTCTCGGCCACGCGGAGCGTGCCCGCATCGAGCGCGTCGAGCACGGCGCGGACGGCGTTGGCGTGCGCGGGATCCTGGAGCTTGGCGCGGTCGGCGAACGCGGCCTCGATGAGCGGCTTGTGGGCGAGCAGGTCGGACATGCGCGGGAACATACTGCACGTCGCGCTTCCGGGCATTTGCGCGAGCGGAAGTGACGTGCCACCTTCGCGCGCGTGAACGCGGCCCGTCGCCTGCTGGCGCTCTTGCGCCCCGAGTCCGCGAGCGTGCTCGCGGCGTTCTTCTTCACCGCGATACTCGCGGCCGCGACGTCCGGCTTTGCCTGGCTCGTCGGGCCCTTGCTGCGCGCGGTGCTCGTGGGCCAGCTCCCCGACAACACCGGCTGGCTGGGACGCTTCCTGGCGCGCGTGCATCCAGGACCGATGGATCCGGCGTCGCTGCTCCTGGTGCTGCCGATTGGATTGGTGGGGCTCGCGGCGGCCAAGGCGTTGGCGCAGTTCGCGCAGAGCAACCTCCTGCAGGCAGCGGGCGTGCGCGTGACCGCACGGCTGCGGCGCGCGCTGTACGAGAAGCTGCTCGCGCTGCCGCCCGCATTCTTCCAGGACAAGCACTCGGGCGAGCTCTTCAACCGCTTCACGACCGATGTCGCCAACGTGGAGCTCGTCGTCACGCAGGCGCTGGTGAGCTACGTGAAGGACACGCTCACGGTGGTGTCGCTGCTGGTGATGTGCGCGCTGCTCGACCTGCGCTTGCTCGGGGTGCTGCTCGCGGCCGTGCCGCTCGCGGCGTGGCCGATCGCTCGATTCGCGAAGGGCCTCAAGCGCATCGCCCAGCGGAGCCAGGGCGCGCTCGGACGCGTGACCGAGCGGGTGAGCGAGGTGCTCTCGCAGATGCGCGTGGTGCAGGCGTATCGCCAGGAAGGCGCCGAGCTCGCCCGCTTCGACTCGGCACAATCGATATATCTCGATGAGATGCGCCGCTCGTTCTTGGTGCGCGCGGCGTTCACGCCGATCCTCGAGAACCTGGGCGTGATCGGGCTGGCGCTGGCCATCGCAGTGGCGGCGCGGGCGATCGCGCAGGGCGCGCTGGACTCGGCGCACCTGCTCTCGTTCCTGGCGGCGGCGATGCTGCTCTACCAGCCGGTGAAGGCGCTCTCGGGCACCGGGCAGCTGGTGGTGACCGCGCTCGCGAGCGCGGAGCGGCTCTTCGAGATCCTCGACGCCGATGCCTCGCCCGATTCGCCCAACGCCAAGCCGCTCGCGCCGTTCACGAGCGAGGTGCACTTCGAGAACCTCACGTTCAGCTACGGCGACAAGCCCGTGCTCCGCGGGCTGGAGCTGACTGTGCGGCGCGGCGAGCGGGTGGCGCTGGTCGGAACCTCGGGCGCTGGCAAGAGCACGCTGGCGAATCTGCTGCTCGGCTTCTGGCGGCCGACGTCCGGCGCGATTCGCGTCGACGGGGTGGATCTCTGCGACGCGACGCTGGCCAGCTGGCGCGCGCAGCTCGCGCTGGTCACGCAAGAGCCCGTACTGTTCTACGGAACCGTGCGCGAGAACCTGATGGCCGCGCGTCCGGGCGCGAACGAGGCCGAGCTTCGCGACGCGTGCCAGGCCGCGGGCGCGCTGGACTTCGTGCTGGCGCTGCCGGGCGGCTTCGACGCCCCCGTCGGCGAGCGCGGCGGGCTGCTCTCGGGCGGACAGCGCCAGCGCTTGGCGCTCGCGCGTGCGCTGCTTCGGGCCGCGCCGATCCTGGTGCTCGACGAGGCCACCAGCGCGCTCGACTCCGAGAGTGAGCAGCTCGTGGAGCAAGGCGTCGCGCGGCTCCTCGAAGGACGCACCGCGGTGATCATCGCGCACCGGCTCTCGACCATTCAGCGCTGCGATCGCATCGCGGTGATCCACGAGGGCCGCGTGGCGGAAGAGGGCGATCACGCGTCGCTGCTCGCGAAGAACGGCTTGTACGCGCAACTGTGGCAAAGCTTCGTCGGTGTGAAGGCCGCCTAGACCATGATCCACGCACTCCTCTCGCTCGCGCTCCTCGCAGATCCAGCCGCTCCCGCTCCGGACACGGAGCTCGTCATCCAGGCCGTCGGAGACCTGAACCTCTCCGGCGACGCCGACGAGACGATGAAACAAAAAGGTTATGCGCACGCCTTCGACGGCACGCGCAAGCTGCTCTCCGAGGGCGACATCAACGTCGCCAACCTGGAGACGCCCATCACCACCCGCGGCTCCAAGCAGGACAAGCGCTTCACCTTCCGCATGCGGCCCGACTCGGCCAAGGCCATCGCCGAGGCGAAGATCGGCCTGGTCTCGCAGGCCAATAACCACGCCATCGACTACGGCGTCGAAGGGCTCGCGGACACGCTCAAGGCGCTCGATGCAGCGGGCGTCGCGCACGCGGGTGCGGGCATGAACCTCGCGGAGGCGCGCAAGGCGGCCATCGTCACGGTGAAGGGCGTGAAGGTGGGGCTGCTCTCGTACTCGCTGACGTTCCCCACCGAGTTCTACGCGACCAAGGATCACGGCGGCACCGCGCACGGCGAGGCCACCTGGCTCGCCGCCGATGTGAAGGCCCTGCGCCCGCAGGTCGACGTGCTGCTCGTGGCCTTCCACTGGAGCGCGGAGCTCCTGGAGACGCCCAAGCCCTACCAGCACGAGCTCGGGCACCTGGCCATCGACTCCGGCGCCGACGCCGTGCTGGGCACGCACCCGCACATCCTCCAGGGTATCGAGATATATCGCGACAAGCCCATCCTCTACTCGCTGGGCAACTACGCGTTCGGCTCGCGCAGCCACAAGGCGGCGGATTCGGCGCTGGTGCGGCTGCGCTTCGCGGGCAACAAGCTCAAGGGGCTCAGCGCCATCCCGCTCGACGTGGACAACACCCACCTCGACTTCGATCCCCAGGTCGCGACCGGTGAGCGCGCCAAGCGCATCGGCTCACACCTCGCGGAGCTGTCGTCGAAGCTGGGCACCACGCTCGAGGCGCACGGCGACGCGTGGGAGCTCTCGCTGGAGCCTCAGAACGTGGCCCAGAAGAGCCCCTCGTCGGCGCCGAAGTAGACCGCGCGGCCGGCGCTGGAGTTGCCCACGGCCACCGCGTCGGCGGTGAGGAGCAGGTCGAGCGTGACCACGGTGGGCTGCGCGCCCACGGTGTTCGGCGAGGCCACCACGCGCTGGAAGGCGTTGTTGCCCACCACCCAGAGGTCGTCGCCGTAGGGGCCGTCGACGTCGAGCGCGATGGCGTCGATGGTGCCTGCGGTGGCGAGGTTCAGCGCGGGGGAGCCGAGCGTGAGCCGGCCGCTGCCCACGGCTTGCGTGAACTCGTAGACGTGGCCGCCGCTGTCGGCGAGCCAGACCGTGCCGCCGTTCCGGGAGCTGCTGGTGGCATTAACAATGTGGTTAACACTGACGGTCACGCTCGCGGGCGTGAGCGAGCTGCCGTTGAGCGCGAAGTCGTGGACCGCGCCCCAGGTGAGGAACGAGACCTGGTTGCCCGAGTCCGACACCAGCATCACGCCCGCGGAGAGCCCGGGGTTCGCGGGATCCTTCACGTCGGCGAGGAGGTCGGAGCGGACGGAGCTGTCTTCGTTCTCGGTCTCGTTCTCCGACCAGCCCACCAGCATCGAGCCGTCGGTGGCCACCAGCACGGGCAGGTAGTTGTTCGCGTCGGCGCTCGCGGCCGTGGCGACGGAGGTGAAGGCGCCCGCGTTGGTGCCGGTCTCGTCGACGGTGCCGTCTTCGTAGTAGCGGCCGATGTTGCCGAAGGACCAGGCCAGGTCGAGCACGGTGCCGCCTGCGCTGGCGAGGCCGCCGGTGTGATTGGTCACGTAGTCCAGCGTCTGCGTGGTGGGGTCGAACACGATCGCCGAGTGCAGCGAGCGCGTGGCCAGGGCCCAGCCGCTGATGGGATCGGCCGCGAGCGTGCGGATCGCCGTGGTGGCGTTGAGCAGCTCCGGGCCGTGCGCCGTCACCGGGCCGGAGCTGGCGAGCGCCGTCTGCGCGCCGCGGTTGAAGGTGACGCCGAACGTCGTGACCACGGGCGCCTTGAGCACCACCGCGGCGGTGCAGGGCACGGTGGTGGTGAGCGTCTGCGCGTCGACGAGGATGGGATCGAAGGTGCACGTCGCCGAGGGATCGCTCGGCGTGGCGTGCAGCTCGATGAGGTCGCCCACGAGGACGTCGGTCGCGGCCGAGCCATCGGGCCGCAGCGCCACCAACGTCCCGGTGAGCACGCCGCCGGTGGTGCCGCTGGTGCCGGTGCTGCTGGTGGAGCCCGTCGACGTCGACGTGCCCGTGGATCCGGTCGAGCTGGTCGACGCGGTGGATCCGGTGGTGCCCGTCGTGCTCGAGCTGCTCGCGGTCGAGGTGCTCACCGATCCGGTGGATCCGCTGGTGCTCGTGGTGCTGGTCGAGCTGGAGCCGCCGGTGGAGCCACTGCTCGCGGCCGGCGGGTTGGAGACGAGCAGGTTGGCGTAGTCGGGCGTGCCCTGGCCGTTGCTGTCGCGGACGTCGAAGCGGAGCACCCAGAGCCCCGGCTCGGTGCAGCGGATGCTGGGCGTGGCGGAGTCGCCGTCGTCGAGGGTGCAGCGCGTCGGATCGTCGCCCGAGGCGAACGACCACTGGAACTTCGGGTTGCCGGTGCAGCCCTCGCAGGTGCCGGTGAACGTCGCGGGCCGGTTGGGCCAGGCGTGCGCGTCGCTGCCGGCGAGGGCGCGCGGCACGCGGGTGCCCACCTCGCGCGCGCAGGCGAGCGTGGTCAGAGCGAGCGCGAGCGGGCCGAGGCGGCGCATGGGCGCACTCTACTGCCAAATGCCGTGGCTGGTGGCTGGGGGCTGGTGGCTCGTTCGGGGGTACCAAAATGGGAAACCCCTCGTCCGCGTGGGCGGAGAGGGGTTTCCGTGCAGCGGAAGCGCGGGCTACTTGTGGCTGGCGCGGTACTCCGCCGCGTACTTCTGGACCTCGTCGAAGATCCCCGCGGGCACGCTGCCGCCGCGGAGCGTGGGGTAGCTGGCCTCGGCGGCCTTGATCCAGAGATCCTTCTGCGCGTCGCTCACGGGCACGACCTTGAGGCCGCGCTTCACCATCGCCGCCCGCGACTCCTCCTGCTGCTTGCGGAGGTTCTCGCGCAGCGCCTGGCCACCCTCGGCCGCGGCCTTGAGGATCTTCTGCTGCACGTCGGGGGTGATCTTGTCCCAGGTCTTCTTCTCGATGACCACCGCGCCCGGGAGGATGCCCCACGACACGTCGGTCATGTTGGGCGCGTACTGGAACCAGCCGATGCTCGCCGAGAGCAGCTCGCTGGTGGTGAAGCTCTTGATGAGCCCGTTCTGCAGCGAGGGCACCATCTCCGTGGAGCTGATCACCACCGGCTTGAAGCCCGCCGCGCGCCAGGCGTTCTCGGCCTTGGGGTCACCGCTCCAGCAGAAGGTGGGCTGGGCCGCCATCTCGGTGGGCGTGGCCGCCGGGTCCTTGCTGAAGAACTTCACGAAGCCGGCGTCGCTCCAGAGCAAGACGACGAAGCCCTTGTCGGCGAGCGACTTCTCCAGCTCGGGGCCCACCTTGCCCATCACGTAGTCGAGCTCGCCGTAGCTGCGGATGAGCTCCGGCACCGCCAGCGCCTGCGGCTCGGGGGTGATGTCGTGCAGGCCCACCGCGCTGATGGCCGCGGAGTTGAGCTGGCCGATGCGCATCTTGGTGACCATGGCGCCTTCGTCGCCGGCCACGCCGCCCGGGTAGATCTTCACCTTCACCGTGCCGCCCGAGGCCTCGGTCCACTTCTGGCCCATCTCGATGAGCGCCTTGTGCCAGGTGCTCCCCTCGGGCGCGATGGTGCCGATCTTGATCACCACTTCGGCCTGCGCGGCGAGCGGCAGCGCCAGGATCATCGCGATCAGGCTCAGCTTGATGGAACGCATGGTGCTCCTCCAGGTTGCGACTGCGGGGCCCGGCTCCGGCGCCAGGCAAAAGGGTTAAGGGCGCGGCTCCGACATCGCCACGGGCAAGAAGCCCGGGCTCCGCGCATCCACGAACAGATCATCGACGCGGTTCTTCAGCCAGAGGGCCCGCCGCTGCGCCAGCACGTTGGCCAGGCGGAAGTCGCGGGCCTCGGGCTGGTTGACGTCGTAGGCGAGCACCTGGTCGAGGAGCTTCATGAAGCCGTCCTTGTCCTGCTTGGCCACGAGGATGTCCTCCGCCCAGGTGACGTGCGGACCGAGCTTCTTGTTCTCCGATTCCTTCAACGCCGCGTCGCGGTGGACGGCGGCCTTCTGCTCGCTGCCACCCGCGGCTGCAGGCCGACTGGCCTCGTAGGCCTCCATCAGCTCGTGCAACGAGCCGTGATCCCAGGCTTCGTCGAGCTCCAGGGCGCGGCTGCCCAGCTCACCCACCCGGGGCAGGCTGGAAAGCAGCTCGGGGTTGTCCTTCTGGCCAGCGATGCGGAGCGCGAGGGAGGCGGCGGTCCAGTACAGCAGCGGGACGTCCTCCTTCTCCATGGGCTTGAGCGCCGCAGCCGGGTCCTTCTCGATGAGGCTGGAGAAGCCCTCGTGGCGCATGTCCAGGCCGTGCACGCAGTAGCCGTAGGCGCGGGCGAGGAGGTTCATGGCGCGCTTGTGCGCGAACTCGACCTGCGCCGGCTTGAGGTCGCTGCTCATCTGCGCGGGCTGATCGACGAACGCGTAGCCGTACTGGGTGTACGCGGAGCAGCCGGCGACGAGCAGCTTGGGGTTGTCGGGCTCTTGGGCGATGAGGCTGTCGATGGTCTTGAGCGCGAACGGGACGGCCGAGGCCACCAATTCGGGATCGTCGTCGGTGCCCCAGCCGCTACCCTCGCCGGCGAGCGCATCGGCGGCGGCGCCGATGACCAGGTGCTTGGGGGAGCAGGCGCAGAGCGCCAACACGAGCACGAGCACGGGCAGGATCAGACGTCGCATGGGCGACGGAATGTAGGAGCGTCGGTTTATTCCAGCAACAAGCTTTCAAGCGAAGCTGACCGAGCCGTGAAATTCCACGGAGGCCCCCGAGCCCTCGGGCCGGGGGCTGGCGCCAGAGCGAGCGGCGGCTTGGCTCAGCTGCGAGCGACGGCCAGCAAGCTCATTCCCACCGGCACCTGGAACTTGTCCTCCAGGCTCGCGAGCATCGGCGAGACCGAGTCGTAGAGCTTGAGCTGCAGCGGCGGCACCGCTCGGCGCTTGAAGATCCGGCCGTTCACGAACCAGCCGGGCACGCCCATGAGGTTCAGCCACTCGAGCTTCTCGACGGTGAAGCCCTGGTTCTCCAGCACGGCGCGCAGCGTCTCGGGCGTGTAGCGGCGGAAGTGGCCCACGGCCTCGTCGATGGTGCCGAAGAGCTGCGGCAGCGCCGGCACCAGGATCACCAGGCGACCGCCCGGCTGCAGCACGCGCTTGAAGTTGGCCACCGCGGCGGCGTCGTCCTGGATGTGCTCCAGCACGTTGGAGAGCAGCACCGAGTCCAGCTTGTAGGGCCGCAGCCGATCCCAATCGGCCGTCTCCACGCCGGAGAGGATGGGCTTCACGTGCGGCCGGTTGCGGAAGAGGTTCTTGAGCTTCTCGACGTAGAACGCGTCCACCTCGAGCGCCACCACGAGATCGCGGTCCTGCTCGATCTGCCGGGTGATGGTGCCAATGCCCGCGCCCACCTCGAGCACGCGGCGGCCGAGGTGCTCGCGCAGGCGGCGCCCGAGCCACGCGTTGTAGCGGGGCGCGGAGTCCATGCGCAGCAGGGTGTTGTAGCCCTCGTGGAGATCGTCGGCGTCGTTGACGGCCGCGTAGCGCAGGATGGTGCGCGCCTCGGCGAGCATGCGCGTCACCGGATCGCGCCGCGGCGGCCGCGAGTAGCGCAGCGGCACCTCGAAGACCCGGTAGAACTGCGCGGCGATCTTGAAGGTCAGCTCGGCGTCCACGCCCTGGTCCGGCGAGGCCAGGTTCAGGCCGCGCAGCACGTCGCCCGAGAACGCCTTCACGCCCGAGTCCGGATCCGAGAGATCCAGGTTGGTGATGGCGTTGGTCAACATCCGCAGACCCGCGCCAGCAAAGGAGCCGCGGTAGCTGCCCACCGCCCGGCTGTCGCCGAAGCGGTTGCCGTAGACGGCGTCGGCCTGGCCGGCCTCGAGCGGCGCCAGCAGCTGCGGGTAGTCGCGCGGATCGTAGCCGGGGTGCGGATCCTGGAGGATCACCTGCGGCGCGCGCGTCTGGGCGATGGCCTCGCGCAGCTGCTTGCCGCGGCCGCCGTCGATGTTCAGCGTCCGCAGCCGCTCGCCCTTCAGGGTGGGATCCGGCTCGCCGGGCAGCGCCACCAGCACCTCGGCCACGCCCGCCGTCTGGGCGAGCCGGTTCACCCAGGCCACCTCGTTGGCCGTGGGCGGCCTCGCGAACGGGACGACGACGCTGGCTTCGTTCATGCTGCTGCACATAACACGCGCCCGCCGAGGCGAGCCACCTGCGCCCGGCCGGGTTACCATTCCCCCATGGCCGACGAGCCCAAGCGCCCGCCCAAGCCCGAGCGGCCGAGCATCTCGGAGCAGACCGACATCCCCGCCAACGTGCCCATGACCCCCATCGGCGCCGACGAGGAGCTGGGGATCTTCACGCCGGCCTCACTCCAGCGGCACAAGGCCGTGAGCGGCGGCGGAATCCTGCTGTCGACCGGCGACTACGGGAACGCGGTGGTGGAGCTGCAGCGCGAGCTCGTGGTCCTGGGGCTGCTCGAGGAGCCGCTCGAAGACGAGAACGGCAAGTACGGCGCGCGGACGGAAGAGGCCGTCCGCGTGTTCCAGGAGGCCAACGGCTTCCTGGTCACGGGCAAGGTGGACAACCGCACCCGGGGCGCGCTGCGCACCGCGGCCCGCGCGCGCGGGGCGTGACTTTCGACGCGCGTTGCAGGCATCTTGCGCGCCATGCCCAAGACCTGCGCCATTGGCCCGTACACGATGGGCGAGGGACACCCGCTGGTGCTCTTCGCCGGCCCCGACACCATCGAGACGGAGGCGCAGACCCGCGCCACCCTCGAGGCCTGTCGAGATATATCTAAAAAGCACGGGCTGCCCTGGGTGCTGAAGTGCAGCTTCGACAAAGCCAACCGCAGCCAGGTGGCCGGCTTCCGCGGGCCGGGGCTGGAGAACGGGCTCGCGACGCTCGCCAGGCTGAAGAAGGAGTACGGCTTTCTGCTGCTCACCGACGTGCACGAGACCACGCAGGCGCGCGCCGCCGCCGAGGTCGCGGACGTGTTGCAGGTCCCCGCGTTCCTCTGCCGCCAGACCGACCTCATCGTCGCCTGCGCCAAGGCAGGCAAGGCCGTGAACATCAAGAAGGGCCAGTTCGTGGCGCCGTACGACATGAAGGGCGCCGTGGAGAAGGCCGTGGGCGCAGGTAACCAGAATGTTTTCCTCACCGAGCGCGGCGCGAGCTTTGGCTACAACAACCTCGTCGTCGACATGCGCGGGCTGGCCATGATGCGCAAGCTTGCGCCGGTGTGCTTCGACGCCACCCACTCGGTGCAGCGGCCCGGCTCTTCGAAAGACGGATCCACCGGCGGCGATCGCGAGTACGTGCGGCTGCTCGCGCGCGCGGCGACGGCGGCCGGCATCGACGCGCTCTTCTGCGAGGTGCATCCGGATCCGGATCGCGCGCTCGTGGATGGGCCGAACTCGCTCGACTTCGCCGGCTTCGATTCGCTCGTTGGAGAAGTCGTCGCGATCCGCAAGGCGCTGGGGCAGCCGTGAAGAAGGCCGTCCTCGCGCGGGCGAAGAAGATCCAGCTCATCTTGATGGACGTGGACGGCGTCCTCACCGACGGCTCGCTCTACTACGGCGACAACGGCGAGCTGATGAAGCGCTTCAGCGTGAAGGACGGCCACGGGCTGGTGATGTGGCGGCTCTCTGGCGGCCGGGCGGGGATCCTCACGGCGCGTCGGAGCCAGCTGGTGGAGAAGCGCGCCGAGGAGCTCAAGCTCGCGCCGGTGCTGCAAGGCCAGCGCGACAAGCGTGCGGGGTTTGTCGAGGCGCTCGAGCTCGCGAACCTTCCCGCCGAAGCGGTGTGCTACGTGGGCGATGACACCAACGACCTCGGACCGCTGGAGCTCTGCGGGCTCGCCGTGGCGCCGGCGGATGCGGTGAAGGAAGCGCGCGCGGAAGCGCACTGGGTGACGCGTGCGCCAGGCGGCAAGGGCGCGGTGCGCGAGCTCGTGGATGCGCTGCTGCGCATCCAGGGCAAGTACGAAGGCGTGATCGAGATGATGCGCCATGGCGTGGTGCCGCCGGTGACGCCCAGGCCGTCATGAAGCGATATATCGCGATAGCTCTCGTCCTTGCGGGATGTGCCACCAGCCGGCCGGATCCCGCGGTGCTCCTGGAGCGCGATCGGGCCTTCGATCAAGCCACCGCAGAGCGCGGCATGGACGGCTTTCTGTCGTTCATCGCGCCCGACGTGACCATCCTGCCGCCCGGCGAGGCCCTTCAGCACGGCCGTGACGCCATGCGCGATCACTGGAAGGACCTGCTCACGCAGAAGGGCAGCATCCGGTGGCATCCCGTAGAGGGCCAGCTCGCCGCCTCGGGAGACCTGGGCTACACCATCGGGCTCTACGAGCTGCACACCACCGACGAGAAGGGCCAGAAGCAGGACCACTACGGCAAGTACCTCACCGTGTGGCGCAAGGATTCCGACGGCGTGTGGCGCGTGGTGAGCGACCTGGGATCGTCCAGCCCCGCGCCCAAGTAGCACTATCTCGATATATCTTTATTTTCGACGGGAAACTCGCGCTCGCCAAGCTTGAGCAGCAGCTTCCCATCGCGCTCGTGCAGGAGCGGCGCGAGCTGGCCCTGGGCCGCGCGCGAGAGCCGTGCGTCGCCGCCGTGCTTCACGCGCGCATAGAGCACGCCCTCGGCCGAGGCGCGCAGCGTGGCCGGATCCAGCGGCTCTTCGGTCTCGTCGTCGAGCCGGAGCTGAATGGGATCCCCGAGCGAGATTCCGAGCACCTGGTAGGGCGCGTCATCGACCTGGATGTACGCCCAGTCCCAGCCAAAGGTGACGATCCACTTGCCGTCGGGCGCGCGCTTCAGCCCGCGGTGGAACGCGCGGCTCACGTTCGCGTTCTCGATGGGCTCGTCGTCGTGCCAGAACTGCCCCTCGGCATCGAGGCGGATGCCCGAGTCCTCGCGCGTGTGCCAGCGCTTCTCGGCCATGGTCACGCCTTCGCGATGCGGTCCACCGTCTTGGCGTCGTCGCGCTCGAGCGCGGCTTCGAGCTCCAGGCTCTCCTTGTCGCGGTAGATGCTGGCGCAGGCCACGATCTTGCCGTTCGCGCGGTAGCTCACGATGCAGTTGCGGTCGGCGATGTTGCCGCTGACTTCCACCGCGTCCCAGCCGGCGCCCACGCCCACGTAGTTGATGGGCACGTCGTAGTGCTGGCTCCAGAAGAACGGCACGGCGTCGAAGCGGCGCTTCATGCCCAGCGCGTTGCGCGCGGCGGTCTGGCCCTGGCGCTCGGCGACCACCCAGTGCTCGATGCGCACGCGCTTGCCGGTGTGCGGATCCGGCCAGCGCGCGATGTCGCCGGCGGCGAAGATGCCCGGTGCGCTGGTCTGCAAGAGCTCGTCGACGATCACGCCGTTGTCGCAGGTGAGCCCGGCCTTCTCCGCGAGCTCCACGTTCGGCCGCACGCCCACGCCCATCACCACGAGATCCGCGGCGAGCTTCTGACCGTTCGCGAGCTCCACGGAATCGGCGGTGATCGCCTTCGGTCCCGTGCCGAGGTGGAACGCCACGCCATGCTCCTCGTGAAGCTTCTGCACGAACGTGCCCAGCGCGTCGCCGAGAACTTTCTGCAGCGGCACCGCATCCATCCCGACGACGTGCACCTCGAGCCCGCGCGTGCGCAGCGAAGCGGCAGCTTCGAGCCCGATGAAGCTCGAGCCAATGATCACCGCGCGCTTGGCCGTCTTGGCGGCGGCGATGATCGCGCGGGAGTCCGCCAGCGTGCGCAGCAGGTGCACGTGCGGCAGTTCAGAGCCGGGCAGCTTGAGCCGAATCGGATCCGCGCCAGTGGCGAGGATGAGCGCGCCGAACTCGAGCTTCTTGCCGTCGGCGAGCGAGACGCTCTTGCCCTTGGGATCGATCGATGTAACCGCGTTGTTAAGGATCAGGTCGACCTTGTTCTCCGCGTACCAGTCGGGGCCGCGAAGCGGGATCCACTCCTCGGGCGCGTTGCCCGCGAGGTAGTCCTTGGAGAGGTTGGGGCGATCGACGGGGCCTTCCTTCTCGCGGCCGATGAGCGTCACCTTGCCGGCGTAGCCCTCGCGCCGAAGCGCTTCGACTGCCGCCTGGCCCGCGGCGCCCGCGCCGACGATGACCACGCTCGCGGGCGCTTCCCGCGGAGCGGTGCGCTGGAGCGGCAGCTCGTCCTTGGATGTAACGAAAATGTTTTCGCCGCGGGCTTCCGTCCTCCAGCGCGGCACGTTGTTGAGCGCGGGCGCGCGCACGGGCTCGCCGGTGCGGATGTCGAAGGCCGCGTGGTGCCAGGGGCAGTGCAGGTTGTCGCCCACCAGCAGGCCTTCCGCGAGCGGTCCGCTGTAGTGGCTGCAGGTGGCGCCTATGGCGAAGAACGAATCGCCACGCCGAACGAGGACCACCGCCTCGCCGTTGGCATGGCCGAGCAGCACCTCGCCGTCCTTCACGCTCGCCTTGGCGACCCCCTTCGTGAAGTCCGGCCCCTTCAGCTCCGCAGCTGCTCCACCCATGGCTCACCCCTCTTCGAATGCGGGAGCTTGGCCCAACACTCCCGGCGCGTCGACGGTGCATCGCGCAAGCGTCGTCTGCACGGCAATCTTGTGACGCGCTGCGGCTTAACCGGATGGTTTGCCACCGGCCGGACCTGCGGCTATAGAACCCGCGCCTCGCGGGGAGGCGCTGCGCGGGACCCAACGTCCTGTGCGGCCTTCGTATGGAACTGGATCTGCTCCAGATCGCGCGCGACCTCGTCGGCGCGAACACGGTCAGCTCGCGCGGCACTGCCGACGCGGTCGCGGTGTTGCAGCCGCTCTACGAGAAGCTGGGCTGGACGGTCCGCGTCCTCGAGGGCCCCGAGTCCACGCCGAGCGCGCGTCAGCTCAACCTGCTCGCGCGCGCGCCCGGATCCGCGTCCGGCGAAGGTTTCCTGGCGGTGACGCACCTGGACACGGTCGATCCCGGGCCGCGCGAGCTCTGGAAGAGCGACCCCTTCGTGCTCACCGGCGAGGGCGAGCGCATCGTGGGCCTCGGCTCGGCCGACGTGAAGATCGACGCCGCCTGCAAGCTGCTCGCGTTCGCGCGCTTGAAGGACGCGGCGTTCGCGCGGCCGCTGGCGTTCCTCGGCACGTACATGGAAGAGGTTGGCTGCAAGGGCGCGCGGAACTTCGCGACGCTGCAGCGTGACGCCTTCCCCGCGCGCTATGTGGCCTGCGGCGAGCCCAGCGAGCTGCGGATCATCGACGCGCACAAGGGCTACGTCGTCGTCCGCGTGCGGATCACCGATCGCCAGCCGAAGCCGCTCGCGGGTCCGTTCCGCTCGGTGCACGTGCTGGGCAAGGCTGCGCACTCCTCGACGCCGCACCTGGGCGAGAACGCGATCTTGAAGGCCTGGCCCGAGCTGCGCGGCGTGGGCGCGATCGACGCGGGCAGCGTGGCCAACAAGGTTCCCGCCGAGCTGCGCGCGCACGTCGCGGATCCGAACGGATCCGTGAAGCTCGACGGCGCGTTCGATCTGGATCCGGCGCTTCAGGTGGCGCACAACGCGTGCTTCGCTTGGACCTCGGCGATCAAGAAGACGTCGCCCGGGCCGAACGCGCGCTTCAATCCCGCGGACGCCGTGTGCAACTGGGGCGTGCTCGAGAGCCAGGGCGCGAACGTGGAAGCCATCTTCGACGCGCGGCTCGTGCCCGGCCAGTCGCCGCAAGCGGTGTTCGGGTACTTCGAGCCGTGGATCCAGAAGCACGTGGATCCGCGCTTTGACGTGACGGTGCAGATCGAGCGCAGCAACGAGGCCATGCAGCTCCAGCGGCCCAGCGCGCTGCTCGACGCTGCGCAGGCCGCGTCGAAAGCGCTCGGGCTCGACCCCGAGCCGCAAGCCAAGCCCACGAACACCGAAGCGGGCGTGTTCGCGAGTGCGGGCTACGAATCCATCGTGTTTGGGCCGGGCGTTTCCACCGGCAACGCGCACTGTGCGAACGAGGTGCAGCTCGTGTCGCAGTGCCGGACGGCCATCGACTTCTACGAGGCGCTCGCGCGCAAGCTCTGCGTGAAGGCGTGATCAACCATGTTCGTGCTGCGTGACGTCCAGAAGACCGACCTCGACGAGCTCCTGCGCGTGGCCGAGCCGCTCAACTCGGTGAACCTGCCGCACAACGCCGAGGCGCTCGAGGAGATCGTCGACAAGAGCGTGCGCAGCTTCACCGGCAAGATCAAAGAGCCCTTCGAGCGCGAGTACCTCTTCGTCCTCGAGGACACGCGCAACAAGCGGCTCGTGGGCAGCTCGATGATCATCGCCCAGCACGGCACGCGCGAGGCGCCGCACATCTACCTCGACGTCAGCACGCGCGAGCACTACAGCCAGTCGCTCGACAAGCACTTCAAGCACCAGCTGCTCACCATGGGCTTCAACTATGACGGCCCCACGGAGATCGGCGGCCTGGTGGTGCTGCCCAGCTATCGCGGCCACGACAAGCCCGGCAAGCAGCTTTCCTTCGTGCGCTTCCTCTTCATGGCCATGCACCGCAAGCTCTTCCGCGACCGCGTGCTGGCGGAGCTCTTGCCGCCGCTGATGCCCGACGGACGCTCGATCCTCTGGGAGAGCTTCGGCCGCAAGTTCACCGGCCTCGACTACCAGAGCGCCGACAAGCTCAGCCGGCAGAGCAAGGAGTTCATCCAGGCGCTCTGGCCTCAGACCGACGTGTACGCCACGTTCTTCCCGGACAAGGTGCGCAACACCATCGGCAAGGTGGGCCCGGAGACGGAGCCGGTGAAGCGCATGCTGGAGCAGATCGGGTTCCGCTACACCGAACGCATCGATCCCTTCGACGGCGGGCCGCACTTCGAGGCCGAGACGAAGGAGATCACCCTCATCCAGCGCTACCGGCGCGCCAAGGTCGCCGAGGAGAAGCTGGAGCGGCAGACCGAGGACTACCTGGTCGGCATCGAGCGCGGCGCGGGCAAGAGCCGCTTCCGCGCGGTGCGCACCGCGTGCGTGCTGGTGGACGACATGGTGCAGCTGCCGGCCACGACGATCGAAGCACTCGACGTGCAGCCGGGCGACCGGGTGCACGTGATTCCCTTCGACGCGTAGTCGGCAGGCCGTTACAGCTAAGCGCGGATCCGGATCCGAGGTTCACGATGGACGTGCTGGGCAACTACATCGACGGCCGCTTCGCCAAGCCCGAGCGCCCCGACGCCGAGCTGGAGATCCGCTCGCCCGCGAACCTCGAAGATGTCGTCGGGCGCTTTGCGGTCGCGACGACTGCGGTGGACGAGGCCGTCGCCGGTGCGAATCGCGCCAAGCGCGCCTGGGCCGAGCAGAGCCAGCACGATCGCAACGCGGCCATTCTTCGACTCAAGGCCGAGCTCGCCAAGCGCGAGGCAGGCTTCGTCGATTTGATCTCGCGCGAGGTGGGCAAGCCGCGCTGGGAAGCGCTCACCGAGCACAAGGCCATGGTGGCCAAGGCCGACGTGACGCTCAACGAGGGCCTCAAGCTCATCGCCAACTTCACGCCGAGTGGATTGAGCGGCGAGTGTCGCTTCCGGCCGCACGGCGTGCTCGCGGTGATTGGCCCGTTCAACTTCCCCGGGCACCTGCCGAATGGGCACATCATCCCCGCGCTCGCGGCGGGCAACTGCGTGGTCTTCAAGCCGAGCGAGGTGACGCCGGGCGTGGGCCAGCTCTACGCCGAGGCGGTGCACGCGGCGGGCCTGCCTGCGGGCGTGTTCCAGCTCGTGCAGGGCGCGCGCAGCGTGGGGGAGCGGCTCTCCAGCATCGCGGGCATCGACGGCATTCTCTTCACCGGCTCGCACGCGGTGGGCAGCGCCATCCAGCGCGCGAACGCCGAGAACCCCGGCAAGATCCTCGCGCTGGAGCTGGGCGGCAAGAACTGCTCGCTGGTGCTCGAGGACGCCGACTTCGACAAGGCCGTCTACGACGTGCTCTTCAGCGCGTACGTGACGGCGGGCCAGCGCTGCTCGGCCACCTCGCGCGCGCTGGTGCACAAGAGCCTCGTCGATCGCTTCACCGCGCGGATGGCGGAGCTGGTGAAGACGCTCGTCGTGGGACATCCGTCGCGCGCGGACGTGTTCATGGGCCCGGTCACGACCGCTGCGGGGCTCGAGAAGTTCCTTTCCGGCTGTGCCGAGGGCGAGCGCGAGGGTGCCGAGGCGGTGGTTCCTGCCGGGCGGTTCGAAGCGGAGCACAAGGGCCACTACGCGCGGCCGGCGCTGCACCGCGTTAACAAGATTGTTTCAACGTCGAAGTACCAGCGCGAGGAGCTCTTCGGGCCAGATCTGGCGATCTATGCGATCGACGATTTGGAGCAGGGCATCACGCTCGCGAACGCGGTGGACTACGGCCTCACCGCTGGCGTCTTCACCCGCGACGCGGCGACGTTCGAGCGCTGCGCCGCGCGCATCGAGGCCGGCGTCATCAACTGGAACGCGCCGACCGTGGGCAGCTCGAGCCGCTTGCCCTTCGGCGGCCTGAAGCGCTCCGGCAACCACCGTCCCGCGGGGCTCTTCTCGAGCTTGTACTGCGCATACCCGATCGCCATCACCCGCGGTGAGGCCGCGCTCGATCGCAAGACCGTCGCGCCCGGCGTGAAGTGGACCTGAGCCCGCGCGCTCAGAAGTGCCCGGTGATGGCGTACGTCGGGCTCTCGAGCTGCGCGGTGGAGCAGGTCTTCTCCACCTCGAAGTAGATGTCCGAGTTGTCGTCGTACGAGCCGGATCCGGAGCTGACTTCTGCGCGGCCGGTTTGGCTCGCGGTCGCGGCCCAGGTGCCGTGCGTCGTCGTGACCGAGAGCTTGTAGCAAGTCGGGTACGCGCTGCCGATCATCTGCAAGACCACGTCGAAGTCGTCCTGGCAGAAGGTGCCGCCGGTGTTGAAGGTGTGGAAGAAGTCGGGCGCGGAACCGGTGGCGGGCACGAAGCCGGTGATCGCCGGCGCGTGCGGGCGCGCGTCACTGGAGAGCTTGCCGCTGGGCGCGCCGGGGATGCCGTCGCCGTCGGCGCAGTCGCTGTTGCCCATCTCCACGGCGTCGTTGCGGATGTGGTCGTCGACGGTGTCGCTCTGCTCGCAGCCGTTTCCGGCGTTGCTGTCGCTGTCGTACGTCTGACCGGCGCAGGTGAGCACGCACGACGCCGAGACGCAGGTGACCGTCGCGTTGGGCGCGCCGATGCCCGGGCAGGTGACGCCGCAGCCGCCGCAGTCGGTGGGCGTGTCCGCCGCGCCGCCGCAGACATCCAGCGTGCAGCCCGTCGGATCCGGATCCGAGCAGCTCGACTTGCACGTGGGGTTGGTCGCGCCGCACGCCGAGAAGCGGCCGTTGGGCTCGCAGCTGCGAACGCCGGTGCAGGTGCCGTCGGAGCTCTGCTTCGTGCACGGCACGGGCGTGGTGACGTGGTCGCAGTAGCCGCCCAGCGCGTTCAGGCAGCCGGTGTTGTTGGGCACGCAGAGCATCTCGTTGCCGTTGGGCGTGCTCTCGCTGGCGCAGGTGTAGTCGGGCGGGCAGGCCGCGGCGCCGGCGAGCGAGCAGTCCACGTGGCAGCCGGGGATGGAGTCGCCCTGGGCCTGCACGCAGGTGGCGTAGAACGCGCCGCAGTCGGCGTCGGTCTGGCACTGGGCGCAGTGCACCGGGCTGCGCGGCACGCAATAGCCCGTGGCCGCGCCCAGCGACTCGGGCGCGCAGAAAAACGCCGTCGAGTTGCAGTCGGCCTGCGAGGTGCAGCTGGTGACGCACACGTCGCCCGCGCCAGGCAGGCCCGGTCGGCACAAGCCTGAAGCGCAGTCGGTGTCGCTGTTGCAGCTCGCGCCGCGCGCCGCGCCGGTGGTGCCGCTGCTGCTGGAGCTCGAGCTGCTGCTCGACGAGGTGGATCCGGATCCGGTCGACGAGCTCGCCGACGTGGATCCGGTGCTGCCGCTGCTCGACGCGGACGACGCGCCGTCGCTGCTGCTCGACGAAGATGACGCGCTGCTGCTGGTCGAGCTGGCCGTCGAGCCCGTGCTCTCGCCGCCGGTGGACGCGCCGTGCGAGCCGCCGCCCGTCGTACCCGTGCCCATGTCGCCGCCGATGGGCGAGACGTGGCCCGAGCCGGAGCTGGAGCTGTGGCTGGCGGGGGCGGTGGTGCCGCCGCAGCCACACGCAAGCACGAGGATGGCGACGCCGAAGGGGCGCATCGCCTCATGCTACCCCGGCGGGACGCTCGACTGGTGGCCCGGTGTGCGAGCGGGGAATCCCAGCGTGCGGCAGCGGTTGCGTTCCGACACCAACGCTGACAGCTTCCGTCCGCCCATGGTCGCCGCCGAGAAGAAGCCTTCCCCCGCGCCGTCGAGCGCGCTGCCCACCAAGCGCCGCTGGGGCCTGACCCTCACCTTCGGGTTGCTCGGCCTGAGCTGCGTGGGCCTGGGCATCGGCGACTTCTTCATGAAGAAGGCCGGCCCCGGCGCGATCGTGGTGCTGCTGGGGCTCGCGCTCTGCGCCATTGGCGCCTTCGCATTCTCGCGTCGGTACGTGCCCGACAAGCCGCTCCCTCGCTTGCCGGTGACGAAGTACCTCGCGCCCATCCTCGCGGGCACGTTGGCGGGGCTCGCGTTTCCGATCCTGTTTCCCGTCTTCGGACACACGGAGCAGCTCGCCAGCGGCATCACCGAGATCCTCGCGTGGGTGGGCTTGATTCCGCTCTGCTGGGCGCTCGACGGGCTCACCCCGAAGCGCGGCTTTGGCCTGGGCATGCTCGCGGGCATGGCCTTCTTCAACATGACGTTCTGGTGGGTCAACGTGGCCATGACCACGTTCGGCGGCATCCCGAACTTCTTGAGCATCCCCGTGCTGCAGATGCTCGTGGGCTGGTGCGCGCTGCACTGGGCGCTCGCGAGCTGGGGCGCGGTCTTGCTGCAGCGGCGCTTCGGCTGGCCGATGTGGCGCGCTCTCCCGCCGACGTGGGCCGCCGCGGAGCTGATGCGCAACTACTTCATGAGCGGCTACCCGTGGGCGAACCTCGGGTACGCGACCTCGCGCGATCTCTGGTTCGCGCAGGTGGCGGGCGTGGGCGGCGTGTACTTCATCGCCTTCGTGCTGGTGCTGGTGAACGCGGTGCTCTTCGACGCCGGATCCGCGCTGATCCGAAAGGATCGCAAGCTGCCCGTGGGCGGGCTCGCGCTCGCGGCGGTGCTCGCCATCGGCGGGCACGTGTACGGCTACTTCCGGATCCAGGCGATCGACGAGGCACTGGCCGGCGCGCCCAAGGCCAAGATCGCCGTGGTGCAGGGCAATATCGATCAGAAGATCAAGAACAAGCACCAGAGCTACGTGGGCTTCATCCTCGACCAGTACGCGCCGCAGACCAAGCAAGCCGACGACGAGGGCGCGGACATCATCATCTGGCCCGAGGCCGCGTTCCCTGGCTACTTCCGGCCCGGCGCGCTGAGCCTCACCGAGAGCCGCGGCGGCGCGGCGCTCAAGCTCCTCGAGCCGCTGCACGCGAACTTAATGCTCGGCGCGCAGACCGCGAATCGGCAGACGAACTTGTCGTCGAACTCGGCGTTCTGGGTGCGGCCGGATCTCACCATCGCCGCGCAGTACGACAAGCACCACCTGGTGCCCTTTGGCGAGTACGTGCTCTGGGACCTCGATCGCTACCTGCCCATCGGCGCGCTGGTGGCCGACGTGGGCTTCTTCAAGCCGGGCACGGAGCTGCCCGTGTGGGACCTGCCGACGCAGAGCGGCGCGACCGTCAAGGCCGGCATGCTCATCTGCTACGACGCCATCTTCCCCGAGATCACCCGCGACTACGCCCGGCGCGACGTTAACCTTCTCGTGAACATCACCAACGACGCCTGGTACGGCTGGGCGAGCGCGCCCTTCCAGTTCCTGCGCATGGTGGAGATGCGCGCCATCGAGAGCGGGCGGCCCATCGCGCGCGCGGCGAACACCGGCATCTCCGGCTTCATCGATCCCGCGGGCCGAATCCTCGCGCAGACGCAGCTCGGCCTGGTGACGAGCGACTCGGATGAGGTCGACGAGGCGCTGCACGTGCCCGCGACGCACCTCACCGCCGAGGTGCCTCTGCTCGCGAAGCCGCCGATCTACGTCTGGGTGGGCGACTCGTTCGCGTACGCGTGCGCGCTCTTCAGCGTGCTCGGCGTGGCCTTCGCGCTCTTCGTGAAGCGCGGCGCGAGCGAGACTAGGGCGGGATCGCCAGCCGCAGCGCCGTGAACGGCTCGGTGGAGGGCTTTGGTGTGGCCGAGCCGTCGAGCGACTCGAGCTGCCAGCCGTTGCGATCCGCGACGTAGCGCGCCTCGTGGCCACAGCCGCTGACGTTCGTCGCGCCCGAATCCTCGGGCACCGTCTTGAGCTGCTCGGGCGCACAGGAGAGATCCACCGCAGCCTGATGCCGCAGGAGCGGCTCCGCGGTGCCGCATCCCGCGAGGGCGAAGGCCAGCGCGCCGGCGAGCAGCTTGCGCATGACCCGATCGTGCCCAATTGGACACTGCCGCGTCATGACACGCCTCGTCAGTCCATCAGGTTCTCCCAGGTCCAGCTGCCGCCTCGCACGTGCTCGCCCTCCCAATCGGCTCGGACAGGAAACGGATCCGGGAACTTGCAGCGATCGCTGGTGGCGTCGCTGTTGAAGCTCGCCGAGTAGCGGATGGAGTAGCCCGGCTGCAGCAGCCACGGCACCGGCGTGTTGGGCAGCGCGGGAATCGGCGCGCCCGTGAGCGCCGGACACTGGGCGTCGGCGCACTTCCCGAGCGCTTCGCAGTACTGCTTGGCGTTCTCCACCATCGCGTCGGAGATCGCGTACGCGATGGGGATGTCGAGGCTGCAGAGCACGAGGATGAGCGCCGCCATGCCCACCTTGTGGACCGGCTGTCGCTGGGTCGCTTGCCCGACGAGGATGGTGAGCACCACCAGCGTCGCGAGGACGACGCCCACGTCGAGCAGCCAGGGCAGGGCCCAGATGTTGAAGAGGCACCACGTCTTGATGACGAGCAGCAGCAAGCCCGCCACGACGGCCAGCAACCAGGGGCGCATGGCCGCATGCTAGCCCGTCAGGGTGAAATTGCCGGCGCGTCGTGCTATCGGTCCCGCCATGCCCGACGGTCTCGAGTCCATCCAGAACCTCCGCGAGCGCGTGAACGTGCTCCGGGGGCATCTTTGACATCGAGCGCAAAGAAGCGCGCATCGCGTCCATCGAGCACGACGCCTCCCAGCCCGACTTCTGGAACGAGCAGCAGAAGGCGCAAGCCATTCTGAAGGAGAAGTCGCAGCTCGAGAGCGTGCTCGGCGACTTCAAGAAGGCCTCGTCCACCCTCGATGACGCGCAGGTGATGTTCGAGCTCGCCGACGCCGAGAAGGACGAGTCGGCGCGCGCCGAAGCCGAAGGCCAGCTCAAGGACGCGCAGACGCGCATCGAGAAGCTCGAGTTCCAGCGCATGCTCTCAGGGCCCAACGATCGGGCCAACGCCATCGTCGACATCAACGCCGGCGCGGGCGGCACCGAGAGCATGGACTGGGCGCAGATGCTGCTGCGCATGTACGCGCGCTACGCCGAGAAGAAGGGCTGGAAGGTCGAGATGACCGACGCCACGCCCGGTGAAGAAGCCGGCTTCAAGAGCGTGTCGTTCGTGGTCGAGGGCGAGTACGCGTTCGGCTTCTTGAAGGCGGAGAACGGCGTGCACCGGCTGGTGCGCATCTCGCCGTTCGACGCGCAGGCCCGCCGGCAGACGAGCTTCACCAGCGTGTTCGTCTACCCGCAGGTCGCCGACGACATCGAGATCGACATCCAGGACAAGGACGTGAAGCGCGAGGCCATTCGCGCGTCGGGTGCCGGCGGCCAGAAGGTGAACAAGACCTCGTCGGCGATTCGCCTCACCCACTTGCCCACCGGCATCCAGGTGCACGTGCAGACCGAGCGCAGCCAGAACGCGAACGAGAAGACCGCGTGGACGCTGCTCCGCTCGCGCCTCTACGAGATCGAGGTCAAGAAGCGCGAGGCCGAGAAGGCCGAGGTCGAGGCCGGCAAGAAGGACATCGGCTTCGGCTCGCAGATCCGCAGCTACGTGCTCGCACCATACCAAATGGTTAAGGATCACCGGACCGGCATCGAGAGCGGAAACCCCAGCGCGGTGCTCGACGGCGACCTCGACAAGTTCATCGAAGCGCAGCTCCTGGGCGTGAAGAACCCCAACCGGCCGAGCGAGTAAATGGCGCTGCTGCTCGACACCGTCGACGGGATCATCGGCGCGCTCTACGCGGCCATCAGCGGGCCCGCGGGCGCGCGCGACTGGGAGCGCTTTCGCGATCTCTTCGCGCCCGGCGCGCGGCTGGTGCCGACGAGCAAGGACGGCCAGAAGCTCGCGGGCACCGTGCTCGACGTCGAGAGCTTCATCGCCCGCGCGACGCTGGCCATTGCGAACCAGGGCTTCTACGAGCACGAGCTCACGCGCCGCGAGGAACGCTACGGGCCCATCGTGCACGTGTGGAGCAGCTACGCGTGCCGGCACGCGCCGTCGGATCCGGAGCCGTTCGTGCGCGGCGTGAACAGCATCCAGCTCCTGCACGACGGGATCCGCTTTCGCTTGCTCACCATCTTCTGGGCCGACGAGCGCATCGCCGGCATCCCCGTGACCTGATGCACGACCACCATCACCACCACCACGATCACTTCGGCAACCCGGACGATCGCGCGCACTACCTCGCGAAGCTGGAAGGTTCGGATCGCGCCGCGTGGCAGAAGCCGGATCAGGTGATCCGCGCGCTGAAGCTGCGCAAGAGCGACGTCGTCGCCGAGGTGGGCGCGGGGCCGGCGTACTTCGCGAAGCGGCTCGCGAAGAAGGCGGCGTTTGTCTACGCGGTCGAGGCGGATCCGCAGATGTTCCCGGTGCTGCTCGAGCGGACCGCGAAGCTCGCGAACCTCGCGCCCGTGTTCGCGCTCCAGGACGCGCCGCGGCTCGCGCCCGCGAGCGTGGATCTCATCCTCATCGTGAACACCTTCCACCACCTCGACGGCGCGCGCTCGCTGCGCAAGCTGGCGCTCGCGCTCAAGCCGCGCGGGCGCATCGCCAACATCGACTTCCACCCCGAGTCCGAGCTCGGGCCGAAGCACAAGATCTCGCGCGACGCGTTCGTGGCCATGGCGAAGCACGCGAAGTTGAAGCTCGTGCGCGAGCACACGTTCTTGCGCGAGCAGTACTTCGTGGAGCTCGCGCGCTAACGGCACCACGCCGAGCTGGCGCCCTGCGAGAGCCAGGCGCTGCAGCCGCCCGCCGCGGCGCTGAAGAGGATGATGGCCAACGTCCAGCCGCGGCCCATGGCCCGCTCACCGGGAGTGTGGGTTTGCATGCCGCGCACCTTCGGCATTCGGCGGGCTCCAATTCAATCGCCGGGCCGCGCGGGTGTTTCGGATTCCACGCCAGCTTCGTCCACGCAGAACCGAGCGTGCATCAGTGGGCGTTTCCCGCGCGCGCGCGCGTTGACGCCCGCTGCATCCGGTGGGCAAGCTGCCAGCCGCTCGCCCAGGAGTTCGCATGCCCGCAAGTGGCGCCCAGCTCGTGGCCCGGATGCTCAAGGCCGAAAACGTGAAGCACATCTTCACGCTCTCGGGTTTGCACGTGGCGCCCATCTACGCCGCGTGCGTGGAGGAGGGCATCCACATCATCGACACGCGCCACGAGCAGGCCGCAGGTCACGCCGCCGATGCGTACGCCCGACTGACGCGCGGCGTGGGCGTGGCCGTGGTCACCGCGGGCCCGGGCGTGACGGACGCGCTCACGGCCGTCGCGAACGCAAACGCGGCCAGCGTGCCCATGATCCTCCTCGGCGGCGCGGCGCCCATCTTCAACCAGTCGCGCGGCAGCTTGCAGGAGATGGAGCAGGTGGATCTGTTCCACCGGATCACCAAGTGGAGCGACCGCGTCCCCACGCCGGATCTGGTGCCCAGCTATTTTGCGAAGGCCTTCCGCGTGGCGCTCTCGGGTCGGCCCGGTCCGGTGTTCCTCGAGCTCGCCTGGGACGTGCTCTCCAACGGCGCCGAGAACGACACCCTGCCCACCCACTACCGCAGCAAGGCGGGCGTCGCGCCGGATCCGGCGTGGGTGGCCAAGGCAGCCAAGCTGCTGGATGGCGCCGAGCGCCCCGCGATGATCGCCGGCTCGAGCGTGTGGTGGGACGACGCGCCCGAGGTGCTGCGCCGCTTCGCCGAGCGCACCGGCGTGCCCGTGTACCTGAACGGCGCGGGCCGCGGCTGCTTGCCGAACGCGCACCCGCACTTCTTCCAGCACACGCGCAAGGACGCGCTCTCCAACGCCGACGTGGTGCTGGTGGTGGGCACGCCCTTCGACTTCCGCCTCAATTACGGCGCCGAGCCCACGTTCAGCGCGAGCAGCAAGATCATCCAGGTGGACATCGATCCCACGGAGATCGGCCGCAACCGCGCGGTCGAGGTCGGCCTCTGCGCGGATACCCGTAGCGCGCTCACCGCGCTGGAGGCCGCGTGCGCCAAGAAGGACCGCAGCGCGCACCTGGCCGCGCTTCGCGAGAGTGAAACAAAAAAGTTACATCGCCAGCGCGAGTACGAGAAGAGCGACCAGGTGCCGGTGCACCACTTCCGGCTCGCGCGCGACATGAGCGACGTGGCCAACGCGAGCGGCGATCCCATGTGGATCGCCGACGGCGGCAACTGGGTGGCCATCGCGGCCAAGGTCATCGAGCTGCACAAGCCCGGCCGCTGGCTGGATCCCGGGCCGCTGGGCTGTCTCGGCGTGGGCGCGCCGTTCGCGCTCGCGGCCAAGTCGCTCTATCCGGATCGCAAGATCTGGGTGATCCAGGGCGACGGCAGCTTCGGCCTCAACGGCTTCGACTTCGAGACCGCGCTGCGCTTCAAGCTCCCCATGATCGCGGTGGTGGGCAACGACGCCGCCTGGGGCCAGATCCGCCTCCCTCAAGTGCAGATGTTCGGCGAGGACAAGAGCCCCGGCACGCTGCTCGCGCCCACGCGCTACGACGAGATCGTGAAGGCCATGGGCGGCCACGGCGAGCTGGTCACGGATCCGAAGCAGATCCGGCCGGCGCTGGAGCGCGCGGTGGCCAGCAACACCGTGGCGTGTGTGAACGTGATGCTCGATCCCAACGCGCCCGCGGCGAGCGGCGCCCAAGGCTACGCGGTCTAGACCATGCACCTGCACCGACTTCGTCGCGACGACGCCCAGCTCCTGGTCGTCGACATCCAGGAGAAGCTCTGCGCCGCCATGCCGCCCGATGGCCTGGCGCGAATGATCGCGCGCACCCAGGCGCTCATCGAGGGCGCCAAGGTGCTCGGGCTCCCAATCCGGCTCACGGAGCAGTATCCGAAGGGGCTCGGGCGCACGCTGCCCGCGCTCACGGAGAAGCTGTTCGGGGTGACGCCCGTGGAGAAGGTAGAGTTCACCGCGTGCGTGCCGGGCATCACCGGCGAGCTGGGGAACCGACGCGTGGTCGTCGTGGCCGGCATGGAGACGCACATCTGCGTGTACCAGACCGTGCGCGACCTGGCCGAGCGCGGCTTCACGCCCGTGCTCTGCGCCGACGCCGTGCTCTCGCGGAACGCGCGCGACCTCGAGATCGGCCTGGAGCTCTGCAAGCACGCGGGCGCGCTGGTGACCACCGTGGAGTCCGCGCTCTTCGACATGCTCGGCAAGGCAGGAACGCCTGAGTTCAAGGCCATCTCCGCCGCCGTGAAGTGAGTGACCCACATCGGGGACTGTGCGAGCGCCGCGCACTCTTCTAGGCTTCGGGGATGTCCCGAACGAACTTGTTCTTCCGCGCCGCGTGTGCGCTGTCGCTCACCCTGGCCCTGAGCTGCGGTCGCGCGCCTGAGCCCGAGGCGTCGCGCCCCGTGCGCAGCACCAGCGCGCTGGCCATCACCGGCCTGTTCGCGACGGGCGTGAACGCCGCCGGCGCCTCCCTCAACAACGGCAACACGGATCCGCACTACACGCTCTCCAGCAACGACGCGGCCAACCCGGGCCCCAACGCCATTGTCATCAAGCCCGTGCCAGGCGGCTCCGGCTGGGCGGCGGACACGGCGGCGTCGAACTGGATCGGCACGCACACCGATGCCCGGGGCGGCAACGGCAAGATCTTCACCTACACCACCACGTTCTCGCTGCCAGCGTCGATGAGTCCCTCGACGGCCAACATCACCGGCACCTGGGCCTGCGACGACACCTGCACCATCTCGCTCAACGGCACCAACATCGCGACCGTGACCAGCGCCACCTGGACGACGCTGAGCGCGTTCACCATCCCCGAGGGCAGCCCTTTCGTCGCCGGGTCGAACACGCTCGCGTTCGTGGTCAACAACAGCGGCGGCGGCATCACCGGCCTGCAGGTGGCGACAATCTCCGGCAGCGACCAGTGCAGCGTGGACAGCCAGTGCGCCACGAGCCAGTTCTGCAACACCGCTACGAACGCCTGCGTGACCAAGCTCTCCAACGGAACGTCGGTCCCGACGATCAGCGGCCACAACCCCGCGCTCACCGGCACCTGCACCACGGCGGTGGGCACCGCGGTCTGCGCGAGCGGCGTCTGCGACACGGGCGACAACAAGTGCGGCTATGCCAACTCCGACGGCCCGTGCACCACGGGCACTGCGAGCGTGTGCCGCTCGGGCGCGTGCAGCAGCAACGGCACCTGCGAGCCCGCCGGCGGCTGCAACGTGGACGCCGACTGCACCGCCGGCAACTGGTGCAACGAGGCGACACACGCCTGCACCGCCCAGCTTTCCAACGGCACGCCCATCCCCAGCGACCCCGGCCACAGCCCCACGCTCAACGGCACCTGCACCGCGGCCGCGGGCACGTTGGTGTGCGCGAGCGGCGTCTGCGACACCTCGAACAACGAGTGCGGCGTCGCCAATGGCAACGGCCCGTGCGTCACGGGCAGCGTCTGCCAGTCGGGCGCCTGCAGCACCAACGGGACCTGCGAGCCCGCGGGCGGCTGCAACGTGGACGCGGACTGCTCGAGCGGAAACTGGTGCGACGAGTCCACGCACACCTGCATCGCGCAGCTCCCGAACGGCTCGCCCATCCCGAGCGACCCGGGCCACTCGCCGACGCTCAACGGCACCTGCAGCCCGGCCGCGGGCGCGCTGGTTTGCGCGAGCGGCGTCTGCGACTCGACCAACAACGCGTGCGGCTTCGCCAATGGCGGAGGTCCGTGCGCGACGGGCAGCGTCTGCCAGTCGGGCGCCTGCAGCACCAACGGGACCTGCGAGCCTTCCGGCGGCTGCAACGTCGACGCGGATTGCACGGGCGGTCAGTGGTGCAACGAATCGACGCACACCTGCACCGCGCAGCTCCCGAACGGCACGCCCATCCCGACCGACGGCTCGCACGTGACCGGCACCTGCACGCCAGCCTCGGGCGCGCTGGTGTGCACCAGCGGCGTCTGCGACACGACCGATAACGCGTGCGGTCTCGCGGATGGCGACGGCCCGTGCACCACGGGCAGCGTGTGTCGCTCGGGCGCGTGCAGCGTGAGCGGCACCTGCGAGCCCGCCAGCGGCTGCAACGCGGACGGCGATTGCTCGAGCGGCAACTGGTGCAACGAGTCGACGCACCGCTGCACGCCCACGCTCGCCGACGGCACCGCCGTGCCCACCGACGGCTCCCACTCGAACCCCACCCTGGACGGCACCTGCACCACGGCCGCGGGCGCGCTGGTGTGCACGAGCGGCGTCTGCGACACGGCCGACAACGCCTGCGGCTACGCCAACGGCGACGGCCCCTGCGATGCGACCAGCGGCCCGAACGTCTGCCGCTCGGGCGCCTGCAGCAGCAACGGCACCTGCGAGCCCTCCGGCGGCTGCAACGTCGACGCGGACTGCACCAACCCCGCCACGCCCACCTGCGACACCTCGACCCACACCTGCACCCTGGTCGTGACCACGACGACCACCACCTCGTCGACCGCGTCGAGCAGCGGATCCGGATCCGGCAGCGGCTCGACCACCACCTCGTCCTCGGGATCGGGCTCGTCGTCCTCGGCGAGCGGTTCTGGCTCGGGCAGCGGCTCGTCCTCGACCACGACCGCCACCTCGAGCAGCTCCAGCTCCGGCTCGAGCGGCACCTCGGCGACGTCCTCGTCGTCGTCTTCGGGCAGCAGCCACGGCGCCTCGAGCGGCTCGGGCGGCAGCGCGGGCGCCACCAGCACCGGCTCGAGCGGCTCCAACGGCGGCAGCGCCGGCGCGACGGGCGGGTCGGGTGCGGCCGGCGGCAGCAACGGCGGCGGCGGCCTCGCGGCGGGCGGCGGCTGCAACTGCGGCACCGGCCTGCCTGCGGATCCGTTGTCGCTCGGCAGCTTGCTCGTGGGCCTGATGGCGCTCGGCCGCCGGACGCTGCGCCGTCGCCGCTAGCGAAGATTGCCGAGGATCGCTCGGGGGTTCGCGGTGCGTCTTTCGCGCCCGGGGCGATCCGTGCCAACGTCGGAAGCGGGAAAAACGGGGCCGGTGAGCGAGATGGTCGGGTTGGTGATGCTAGCGGTCTTGGCCGGGGCGCCAGACGCCGACGGCTGGACCATGGTCGTCGACTCCGACGTGAAGGTCTTCACCCGCAGCCAGCCCGGCGCGCGCGTGCACGAGATCAAGGCCGACGCGGTCCTCCAGGTCACGCCCAAGGAGTTCCGCGAGGTGCTCGTCGACACCGAGTTCACCCGCAAGGCCAAGTGGATCGGCGAGTACCGCACCGTCGACCACCCCAGCGCGAACGTGTGGATCCGCTACACCCGCCTGGATCTGCCGATCGTCGACGACCGCGACTACTTCATCGAGATCCACCGCGACTCCGACCTCGCCGAGGACGGAACGGGCACCTTCCACTCGAGCTGGAAGCCCTGGGGCCTGAACCTTCCGGCGCGCAAGGGCGTGGTCCGGGTGACCACCAACAGCGGCTACTGGGACGTGAAGACCGCGCCCGACGGCGTGCACGCGCAGGTCGAGTACTACCTGATGTTCGATCCCGGCGGCATCGTGCCCGGCTGGGCCGCCGACCAGGGCAACAAGCGCATCCTCCCCGACGTGCTGCACGGCGTGGAGAAGGAAGCCCTCAAGCGCCGCGAAGAGAAGGCCAGTGCGCAGAAGTAGCGACTACTCGGCGCTCGCGGCCGCGGCGATCTCCGCGCGCTTGTCCTTGGCGCGCGAGATGTCGCCCTCGTACTTCAACACGAGATTCAGCGTCTCGCCCACCAGCTCGGGGCTGAGCGTGTCGGCGTTGAGGATGGCCAGCGCGCGCGCCCAATCGAGCGTCTCGGATATGGAGGGCGGCTTCTTCAAGTCCATGGCGCGCAATTGGCGCACGGCCTTCGACACCGCGTGCGCAAGCTTTTCGGACACATCGGGCAAGCGGCGGCGCACGATGGCCAGCTCGCGCTCCACCGTCGGGAAGTCGATGAAGAGGTGCAGGCAGCGGCGCTTGAGGGCGTCGGAGAGCTCGCGGGTGTTGTTCGAGGTGAGCAGCACCCGCGGCAGCCGGTTCCGGTCGGCGGCGATGGTGCCCAGCTCGGGCACCGTGACCGCGAAGTCGCTCAGCACCTCGAGCAGAAAGGCCTCGAACTCGGGATCGGCCTTGTCGATCTCGTCGATGAGCAGCACCGCCGGCTGCTCGGACGTGAGCGCGTGCAAGAGCGGCCGCGGGAGCAGGAAGCGCCGGGAGAAGAACACGGCGTCGCTCTGGGCGATGCGATCCGCGGCCTCCTGCAGGGTCTTGGCGCCCGCGGTGGCCTCGTTGATCTTGTCCTTGAGCAGCTGGGTGTAGAGCAGCTGCTTGGCGTACTCCCACTCGTAGAGCGCCTTGGTCTCGTCGAGGCCCTCGTAGCACTGCAGGCGGATGAGCACGCGGTTCTGGGCGCTGGCCAGGGCCTTGGCCAGCTCGGTCTTGCCCACGCCGGCCGGGCCCTCGACGAGGATCGGCTTCTCCAGGCGATCCGCGAGGAACACGCTGGTGGAGATCTCGCGCGAGGGCAGGTAGCCGACCCCGGAGAGTTCGCGCTCGGTTTGGGCGACGTCGGTCCACATGGGCGCCAATCTAGCCCAATCTGAAAGGACGCGAGCGGCCGTCGCCCGCGGGGCGCCGGCAGGCTCGGGTGCCAGGCCTTCCCTGAAACGCGAAGCAGATGCAGGTGCTTGGGGAACGGTCACGGTGATCGGTGTGCGGTGATCGGGGATTCCGCGACCTTGCACTTGCCCCGCGACAGCCGCGTCAGGGGTGGTGCGAGCCGGTCGTCGAAGGATTCGGTTTAAGTGCCCGAGACGACGTCACCGCAATGTCGCGGTGTCACACGGCACCGGGCGTGCATACGTAGAGAGCAACCGAGGGTAGCGTCGTGGCGAAGCGAGCGATGGCAGCGTGGAAGGTGGCGGCGATGGTGCTGCTGGTGATCGTGCCGGGCGGCAGCCTGGTGCTCCTGGCGGCGGCGATCTTCCAGGCCTGGAAGCACCGCTCGGGTCCGTTCGCCTGGTTCGACAAGAAGCTCTCGCGCTCGGCAGCGTCGGATGCAAATTCGGCGCTGCTCCAGCTTGCGCCGCACCGGGCCTAAGAGCTCGCGCTCACCCGCGCCGGTTCACGGTTCACCAGTCACGATCACTGTTCCCAAAGCACTTGCATCTGCCGAGTGCAGGGGCGGAAACGCGCGTATCCCCGCCCGCCGGCGCGCCGGCGCGCGACGGCCGTTCGCCAGGTTCGATCGTGCGTCCGGCTCTGGCTACTGAACCTTCTTCATCCGCTCGACGAACTTCGCCGGCGCTTCGTAGCCCACGAGCTTGGCGTCTTTGACGGGCTCGCCGTTCGAGTCGAGGAACACGACCGTCGGCAGTCCGGGCACGTCGTACTTCTTGTTCAGCGCGTCGTTCGCGTCGGTGTCGTCGGTCTCATCGACCTTCACCATCACGAACCGCGCGGACTCCTTCTGCACCACGGGATCCGGGTAGGTCTTGGCCTCGAGCTCTTTGCAGGCGGCGCACCACTCCGCGCCGAAGTCGATGATCATCGGCTTGTGCTGATCGTGCGCGGCCTTCATGCCGACCTCGAGGCTCACGAACTCCGACTTGTGCGCGGCCTCGCTCGTCCCGGTCGTCGTTCCATTTCCCGCGACCGGCGGCGTGGGCTTGGTGGCCGCGCCGGCCGGGATCGCGAACCGCACGAAGAGCCCCAGCACCGCCAGCACCACGCCTGCGCCCTTGAGCGCCTTCTCGGTGCCGTCGCCGTGGAACGAGCGATTCAGCGCGCCGAACAGCACGCCCACGCCCACGGCGGCAGCGGCGATGAGCGCGGCCTGCGCCATCGCGTGACCGAAGTTGGCCATGGCCGCGCGCGCCGAGGGGAACGCGTCTTTCAGGTACAGCATCGCCAACGCGATCAGCGCGATCCCGAAGACGCTCTTGATGCCCTCCATCCAAGGCCCCGAGCGCGGCAGCTGCACGCTGAACGTGGCCAGCACGAAGAAGAGCGTGCCAATGCCAATCGCGTACACGGTCATCAGCAGCGTGCCCAGCGCATAGTTCGCGGTGCCGCTCACGATGCCGGCGATGAGCGCGGTCACCGGGCCGCTGCACGGCGCGGCGACCAGGCCGGCCACCAGGCCCATGCTGAACGAGCCGAGCAAGCCGGGGCCGCCGACCTGGTTGAGCCGCTGCTGCAAGCCCGCCGGCAGGTTCAGCTCGAACACGCCGAACATGGGCATGGCCAATACGACGAAGAGCAGGGCGATGGGCACGATCACGAACGGGTTGGAGAGCAGCGCGCCCGAGGTCTTGTGGAGGGCGATGAGCGTCACGCCCACGGCGTCGTAGGTGAGGATCATCCCGCCCACGTAGGCCGCGCCGAGCCCCGCGTTCTGCAGCCGCGAGCCGCCCTTCTTCACGCCCATCACCGAGAGCGTGATCGGGATCAGCGGGTAGACGCACGGCGTGAGCGACGTCCCGATGCCGGAGAGGTAGACGAATAAGAGCCCGATCGCGAGCTTGCCGCCGGTGAGCTGTCCGGCGATGTCGAGGTCGAACGCCGGGCCGCTGGGCATGAACTCGGGCAGCAGCCAGACCGCCAGGAAGGCGAGCCCCGCCAAGATCCCCAAGCGAACCATCTTCATGCGAATACCTCGCGAAGGCCTGCTCAACACCCCCACCCGCCACCCCAATCCGCGGCAGTTTGCCGGCCTGTCTGGTTGCCTGCAACTGCTGGAAATTGCTCAGCCAGGTTGCCTTGACTTTTCGCGTCGCGCCTTGATACTTGACTGCAGCGCTCCGCTTTAGCCTGCAGCGGCGGCGCTGATCGTGTATATCGCCGCCGCGCGTGAGAGGCACCGCATGTTGAAGCTGCCGATTTACATGGACAACCACGCCACCACGCCGGTCGACCCGCGCGTGCTCGAGGCGATGTTGCCCTTCTTCCAGAACGACTTCGGCAACGCGGCCTCGCGCAACCACGCCTTTGGCTGGCGTGCCGAAGAGGCGGTCACGCGCGGGCGCGAGCAGGTGGCGGCGCTGATCGGCGCCGGCTCGCCCAAGGAGATCGTCTTCACCTCGGGCGCCACCGAGAGCGACAACCTGGCCATCAAGGGCGCGGCCGAGTTCTACAAAGAGAAGGGCAACCACCTCATCACGCTCAAGACCGAGCACAAGGCGGTCCTCGACAGCTGCAAGCGCCTCGAGCGCGAGGGCTACGAGGTCACCTACCTCGACGTGAAGAAGGACGGCCTCGTCGACCTCGACGTCCTGCGCGCGGCCATCACGCCCAAGACCATCCTCGTGTCGATCATGCACGCCAACAACGAGATCGGCGTGCTCCAGCCCATCGCGGAGATCGGCGCCATCTGCCGCGAGAAGGGCGTGCTCTTCCACGTCGACGCGGTGCAGTCGCTGGGCAAGGTGCCGTTCGACGTCGAGAGCATGAAGGTGGATCTCGCGTCCATCAGCGCGCACAAGATGTACGGCCCCAAGGGCGTGGGCGCGCTCTACGTGCGCCGCAAGCCGCGCGTGCGCCTGGCGCCCATCATCGACGGCGGCGGCCACGAGAACGGCATGCGCTCGGGCACGCTCAACGTCCCCGGCATCGTGGGCCTGGGCAAGGCCGCGGAGCTGGCCAAGGCCGAGATGGCCGAAGAGGGCGCGCGCCTGCTGGCCCTGCGCGAGAAGCTGCGCAAGGGCATCGAGAAGCGCCTGGACATGACCGTGGTGAACGGCTCGCTGGAGCACCGGCTGCCGGGCAACCTGAACATCTCCTTCGCGTACGTCGAGGGCGAGGCGCTGATGATGGCGCTCAAGGACGTGGCCGTTTCGAGCGGCTCGGCGTGCACCTCGGCCAGCCTGGAGCCCAGCTACGTGCTGCGCGCGCTGGGCGTGGAAGAGGATCTGGCGCACAGCTCCATTCGTTTTGGCCTGGGACGCTTCAACACCGAGGAAGAGGTCGATTACGTGCTCGACCTGGTGGAGAAGAAGGTCACCAAGCTGCGCGAGCTCTCGCCCCTGTACGAGATGGCCAAGGAAGGCATCGACCTGAAGTCGGTGACCTGGGCCGCACATTAACTTTTTGGTTTCACGGAGCAGCACATGGCCTACAGCGACAAGCTCATCGACCACTACGAGAACCCGCGCAACGTCGGCACGCTCGACAAGAGCGACGACAGCGTCGGCACCGGCCTCGTGGGCGCGCCCGCCTGCGGCGACGTGATGCGGCTCCAGCTCAAGATCAACGAGCAGACCGGCGTCATCGAAGACGCGCGCTTCAAGACCTTCGGCTGCGGCTCCGCGATCGCCTCGAGCTCGCTCGTGACCGAGTGGGTGAAGGGCAAGTCCATCGACGACGCCACCCAGATCACCAACAAGGAGATCGCCCAGGAGCTCTCCTTGCCGCCGGTGAAGATCCACTGCTCGGTGCTCGCCGAGGACGCCATCAAGGCCGCCATCGCCGACTTCCGCGCCAAGCAGGCCAAGAAGAAGGGCGAGGCCGCCGCGAGCCAGCCCCCTGGCGACGGTCCTCAGGTGGCGCGATGATCGAGGCGGTCATGTCGGATCCGATTGCTCCCACGCCTCCGCCCGCTGCTCCCGCCCCGGCGCCCAAGCCGGCCGCCAAGGGCATCCTGCTGGCCGACAACGCCGTCGCGCGCATCCAGAAGATGCTCGCCGACCGCGGCACGCCCAACGCCGGCCTGCGCATCCAGGTGAAGGGCGGCGGCTGCTCGGGCCTGCAGTACGACATGAGCTGGGCCGAGGCGGCCAAGGAGCGCGACAAGGTCTTCGAGCGCGACGGCGTGCGCGTGTTCGTCGACCCGAAGAGCTACCTGTACCTGGTGGGCACCACGCTCGAGTACCAGGAGTCGCTGATGGAGTCGGGGTTCAAGCTCGTGAACCCCAACGCCAAGACCAGCTGCGGCTGCGGGCAGAGCTTCACCGCCTAGCCAAGAGTTTTTCCGTGTCCAACCACTTCGAGCTCTTCGGCCTGCAAAAGGCCTTCGAGCTGGATGCCAAGGCTCTCGACGCCCGCTACCGCGAGCTCAGCCAGCAGTGGCACCCGGACAAGCAGACCTCGGGCGACGCCAAGCAGCGTCTGCAGGCGCTTGAGATGAGCGCCCACCTCAACCAGGCCTACAAGACTTTGCGCGACGCTTCGGCGCGCGCCGCGTACCTGCTCAAGCTCCTCGGGCTGGATCTCGATCAAGAGGGCGAGCGCACGTTCCAGATGAACCCGGCCTTCCTCGCGGAGATGCTGGAGCTGCGCGAGGAGCTCGACGCCGCCAAGAACAAGAACGACGTGCAGCGCGCGCTGGCGATGGGCAAGCAGATGCAGGAGCGCGAGAAGGAGACGCACGCCAAGCTCGCGGAGCTCTTCGCCCAGCAGCTCGCGAGCCCCGAGCACGCCCGCTTGCAGAAGCTGGGCGACCAGGTGGCGGCCTTGCGCTACTACCGCCGCTTCCTCGACGAGGTCTCCGCCATCGAGGACGAAGCGACCCAGGTTTGAACCCATGGCCGGCCTCCTTCAGATCCGAGATCCGTTGAAGACCGAGGGCCGCGCCGTGGGCATCGACCTCGGCACGACCAACTCGCTGGTGGCCTACGTGGCGAACGGCAAGCCCGCGTGCCTGCCCGTCGACGAGGGCGGCAGCCCCTTGCTCCCGAGCGTGGTGCACTTCTCGGACGATCCGAGCTGCGCCGGTGTCGTGGTCGGTCACGCCGCGCGCCGCGCTGCCGCCCAGAGCCCGCAGGACGTGCTCGCCAGCGTGAAGCGCTTCATGGGCAAGGGCGCGAAGGACGTCGAGACGAAGAAGCTGGGCACCTATCGCTTCGCGGATCGCAGCGACGGCCCGGTGCGCTTCATCGCCGGCGGCCGCGAGGTGACGCCCGTCGAGGTGAGCGCGGAGATCTTGAAGAAGCTCAAGCTGCGCGCCGAGATGCACTTCGGCGAAGCGGTGGATCGCGCGGTGGTGACGGTTCCTGCGTACTTCGACGACGCCCAGCGGCAAGCGACGAAGGACGCCGCGCGCCTGGCCGGACTCGAAGTGCTGCGCTTGCTCAACGAGCCGACCGCGGCCGCACTGGCCTACGGCCTCGACAAGGGCAGCCAGGGCACCTTCGCGGTGTACGACCTGGGCGGCGGCACTTTCGATATATCTATTTTGCAGCTCGTGGACGGCGTGTTCCAGGTGAAGAGCACCGGCGGCGACTCGGCGCTCGGCGGCGACGACTTCGATCGCGCGATCGCGACGGCGATGCTGGCGGAGGCGAAGATCGAGAAGCCGGATCCGGCGATGATCCACGCGGCGCTGGTGGAGGCGCGGCGCGCGAAGGAAGCGCTGACCACCGTCGACACCGTGACCTACGAGCTGGGCGGCTTCCGGCGCGAGCTCACCCGCGCGCAGATGAACGAGCTCATCAAGCCCTGGGTGCAGAAGACCGGCGCGGCCGTTCGCCGCGCGCTCAAGGACGCCAACCACACGGCTGCCGACATCGACGGTGTGATCCTCGTGGGCGGCTCCACGCGCGTGCTCGCGGTGCGCGACTTCGTGGGCGAGCTCTTCGGCAAGGCGCCGCTCGGCGACATCGATCCGGATCAGGTCGTGGCGCTCGGCGCCGCGATCCAGGCGGATCTGCTCGCGGGCAACGCGCGCGACGACGTGCTCCTGCTCGACGTCATTCCGCTCTCGCTCGGCATCGAGACCATGGGCGGCGTGGTGTCCAAGCTCATCCCGCGCAACTCGAGCATCCCCGCGACCGCGAAGATGCAGGTGACGACTTTTCAGGACGGCCAGACGGCCATGGACATCCACGTGCTCCAGGGCGAGCGCGAGCTGGTGTCCGACTGCCGCAGCCTGGCGCGCTTCAAGCTCTCCGGCATTCCCGCGCTCGCTTCGGGAATGGCCAAGGTGGAAATCACCTTTGCCATCGACGCCGACGGCATCCTCTCCGTGAGCGCACGCGAGCTCTCGACGGGCGTGGAGCAGAGCATCACCGTGAAGCCCAGCCACGGCCTCAGCGACGAGGAAGTGGAGAAGATGCTCCTCGACTCGCTCGAGCACGCCGAAGAGGACGTCGCCGCGCGCCTGCTCCGCGAGGAGCGCGTGGAGGTGCAGCGCATCGGCCACGACGCGCGCAAGCAGCTCGCGGCCAACGGCAAGCTCTTGAGCGACGACGAGCGCGCGCAGGTGGAAGCCAAGCTGCTCGCGCTGGAGAAGGCCGCGCAAGGCCAGGATCACGGCGCGATCGCGGCCGAGCGCGCCAACTTCGAGGTCGCGGTGAAGCCGTTCGCGGAGCGCATCATGAACGCCGCGATCGCCAAGGTCGTCGCGGGCCACACCATGACCGAGTTCGAGCAGACGTGATGGCCAAGGTCGTCTTCGACAACAAGCTCGACGGCGAGCACCACGAGCTCGAGGTCCCCGCGGGCACCACGCTCCTCGAGGCCGCGCAGAAGTGCGGCGCCAAGATGGGCCACTCGTGCGGCGGCGTCTGCGCGTGCTCCACCTGCCACTCCTGGATCCGCGGCGGCGCCGACGCGCTCAGCGATCAAGAAGACAAGGAGCTCGACCGCCTCGATATGGCCTTCGACGTGAAGCCCATGAGCCGGCTCGGCTGCCAGTGCATCATCGAGAAGGGCGACGCGACGATCTCCGTGGAGCTCACGCAGGAGAGCGTGAGCGCCTACTACGACGAGCACCCGGACGAGCGCCGCGCGAGAGAGGCCCGGCTGCGCGAGCAACCGGGCCCGAAGGCGCAACCGTAGCGACGCGCGTCAGTAGTGGACGCCGAGCGTGGCCTGCGTGGCCCACTGGTTGCCGTTGCTGGTGGTTCCGAGGGTGTTGTGCGTATTGGCCAGGTAGTCGGCGCGCGCGCCCACTGTAACCAATTGGTTAAAGAGAACGTTGGCGCCGATGGCCGCGGGGATCTGGAACGAGCCGCTGGACACGTAGTACGCGTTGTCGCCGCCGTTCACGCTGTAGTGCGCGCCACCCAGGCCGCCCGAGACGAAGGGCTCGAAGACGGTGGTGGCCCCCATCGCGAAGGGCGCGGTGAGCTTGATGTCGCCGCTGAACGCCGTGGTGGTCACGTTGTGCGCGGTCGGCAGCCGGACGTCGTCGATCTGGTTGTTGGCGCCCTGGTACACGCCCTCGATGCCGATGTTGGGCGTGATGTTCACGATGCCGCGCGCGTTCCAGCTCGGGCCCAGGTTGGTGTGATCGCCCAGGTCGCCGGTGAAGTTCGAGAGGCCGCCGCCCGCTTCTGCGCCCACGCGCGAGGCCGCGTCGCTGCCCGAGCTCGTCACCGCTCGCGCTTGCCCGCAGACCAGGAGCGCAGCCGCGCCCGCGCCCAAAACGCTCAACCACCGAGCCTTCATGATCGTTCTCCTGGGGCTCTTTGCCCCGTTGGTGCATCCCTCGCCGTACGAGATGGAGCGGCACGTCCGGGGCCACAAGGCTCGGCCAGCCGGCGCGGCGCGCGAGGAGCGAGCGGGCCACCGTGCGGTGCGCGACATTCACGCTAGAGTGCTCGAGCGGAGGAACGCGTGCTGTGCCGGCCGACCATCCTGCTCCTGCTCTGCGGCGCGCTCGCCTGTGCGCCCGAGAGCCCGGACCGCGGCACATACCTCGGTGATGGCACCGCGCTGGCCACGTTCGCCGCCCACGGCGACGGCGCCGAGCCCTTCGATGTCGACGTGGTCTTTCCCTCGCAGGCCAATGGCGCGCCACAGCCTGGGCCCTTTCCAGGCGCGGTGATCCTGCCCGACGACGGCGTGGACCGAACGAGCTACCGCTGGCTCGCCCAGGCGCTCGCGAAGCAGGGGTTCGTGGTGGCGATGCCGGAGATGTCGCTCGGCAAAGCCAGCGTGGATCCCGACCGTGCGAACGTGAGCCACGATCTCCTGCGCTCGGATCGCGGGCTGCTGAAGGGGCTGATCACCAACCGCGTGGCGCTGCTCGGCCACGGCGCAGGCGGCGAGACGGCGCTGCACCAGGCGGTGAATGGACCGTTCCAGGCGCTCGTGCTCCTGGCGAACGCACCAGTGAGCGGTGACGAAGCGGAGAAGGTCGGCGCGGTGTCGCTGGTGGTGGTGGGCACCTCGGACTGCGCGCTGTCTCTCGCGGATGCGCAGGCGGGTTGGTCGCGGCTGCCCTCGCCGTCGGTGTTCGTGCAGGTGGTGGGCGCCACGCACACGCAGTTCACGGACGACGACTCCGCGGATCGCGCGGACTGCGAGCCGGGCACGTCGCTCCAGGCCGCGCACCAGAACATCGCGACAGCAGTGGCCGAGTTCCTGCGCTTCGCGCTCGAGAGCGATCAGGCTGCGCTGGGCGCGCTCGAAGAGGGCACGGCGGATCTCTCGGTGGAGACGCGATGAGGCGCCTCGCGGTCGCGCTGATCCTCTTGGGATCCGGCGTCGCCTGGGCGGATCCGTCGCCGCGGGTGATCGCCGGGCTGGTTCGGCCGGAAGCGGGCGCCGCGGTCGCCGCAGGGACCGATACCGTTTCCATCTCCGCGTGGATCGAAAAGCCGGACCTCACGCGCACCGCGAGCGTGAGCTTCGTCTACCGCTGGCTGGGCGTCGTCTCGGGCACCGAGCGCTTCAAGATGGTGATGCAGAAGCCCAACCTGAGCATCTTCTTCCGCGACTATTCGAGCGCCTCGGTCTACGCGCGCGGCGGCACCACGGTGGGGCTGTCGAAGGGATTCGGGCTCGGCTTTCGCGCCGGCCCCGAGAGCGGCGTGTTCTCAGCGGTGCTCAGCCCGAGCGCGCAGATCGACGGCTTCTGGGTGATCCGCGAAGGCACCTCGGGAATCAGCGCGCGCGTGCCGCTCGGGTTGGAGCTGGCCATGACCGGCCGCTACGCCCGCGTGGTGCCGTTTGCGCTCGTGCGCGGCTTCGAGGACGTGTGGCTGCACCGCAGCCCCGCGTATCGCTACGAGGCGCTCGCGGGCGTGGGCCTGACGTTCGACCTGCCGGGCCCGCGCGAGAAGGGCAAGCCGCTGCCGCCGGGGCCTTAACTAAACGGTTAACTTCATCCCGTCGTCGGCGATCTCGATGCGCGGCGGCTGCCGAACCTCGTGCGCGTGCGCGCGCATCTCGTCGGAGAGGTGCGTGAGCAAGAAGCGCTTCGCCGAGAGCCGCGACAGCTCGGGCCGCAAGAGCGTCCAGGTGAGGTGCTGCGGGACTTCGACGCTGTAGAAGCTGCACTCGCACACGAAGAGATCCGCGTTCGCCGATGCGGGGATGAGCTCGTCCGTCCAGCCCGTGTCGCCGCTGAACGTGAGCACTTTCCCTTCCGTGCTCACGCGCAGCAGGCACGCGACTTCGCCGGGCGGCGTCTGGTGGTCGGCCTGGAACGGCTCCACCGTCCGGCCCAGGAGCTGCAGCTTCTGCCCGGGCGAATACTCGATCACCACCAGCGGGAACTCGGGCGGCCGCGCGGCGATGTCCTTGTACGTGAGCTTGAACAGCTCTTCGACGCGCGCCTTGGTGCCCGTGGGCCCGCAGATCGTGAGCGGGTGCTTGCGAAACCCGCGGTAGTACGCGTCGACCAGCAGCGTGTGCAGCCCGCCGAAGTGATCGCCGTGCAGGTGCGTGAGGTACACGCCCGCGAGGTCATTCGGATCGCGTCCGAGCCGCTTGAGCGCCGACATCG
Source organism: Deltaproteobacteria bacterium (assembly GCA_018266075.1). GTDB lineage: Bacteria > Myxococcota > Myxococcia > Myxococcales > SZAS-1 > SZAS-1. Next base: position 56,539 of record JAFEBB010000031.1, read on the forward strand.
CCGTGGGGCCGAAGTCCACGCAGACCGCGCCCGCGCCGTCCTCGAGCAGGTAGCAGCTGTGGCCCCGACCGCCCGCATTGAAGGCGTCGGCCGAGCCCAGCACGGTCAGGGTCACCGCCATCCCCTCACGCTACGCGCGGTTGACCGTCTCCGCCAGATTCCGGACACCGTGCAAGTGCCCGGATCCGGGGCGCTGCGCCGCTCTGGACGCGCGGCGCAGATCTTTTTTCGAGCTGGTGCGTGCAAGAGCACGCCGGCCTTTCTGGCCGCGAAAGGATCCCCCATGAAGGCCATCTTCCGACCCCTGCTGGCGCTCATGGCCTGCTTCGCGGCGCCTGCCGCGCAGGCTGCGCCGCTCTCCCTCGACGCCGCGCTCCGCAACGGCAAGCTCAACGCCACCGAGGGCGAGACGTACCTGCGCGTGACCGTGAAGGCTGCGCCGGTGCACGTCGACACCCGCATGCCCATGAACATCGCGGTGGTCATCGACCGCTCGGGCAGCATGAGCGAGAGCGGTCCCGCCGGCAGCCAGAAGATGGCCGACGCCATCGCCAGCGCGCGCTTCCTGGTGGATCAACTTGACGAGCGCGACACGCTCACCGTGATCAGCTTCGACGACGGCGCGGAGATCCTCGCCCCGGGCACGAAGATGACCGCGGCCGCGAAGGCCAGCGCCAAGGAGAAGATCGGCACCCTCTACGCGCGCGGCGGTACCGACATGCTCGCCGGCCTCGGCGCGGGCATCCGCGCGGCGCACGAGCACCAGAAGGGCGACCAGGTGAACCGCGTGATCCTCATCTCCGACGGCATTCCCAACGTGGCCGAGGGGCTGGTGGAGATGGCCCGCGACGCCCAGGGCAAGGGCATCACCGTGAGCACCATGGGCGTGGGCACGGACTACAACGAGAACCTCATGACCGCGATGGCCAACGCGGGCAACGGCGGCTACTACTTCGTCGCCGACGCGCGGAAGCTCCCGGAGATCTTCTCCAAGGAGCTCCACTCGCTGATGGCGGTGGTGGCGAAGAACGCGGCGCTGAAGATCGAGTTCGGCTCGGGCGTGAAGCCCACCAAGATCTTCGGCTACGACGCGGAGATCGGCCAGGAGGCCACGCTGGTCCGCCTGGGGGATGTGGTCGGCGGCCAGACGGCCGAGGTGCTCCTCAAGGTCCACCACCCGGCGCTCTCGGGCTCGCGCCCGGTGGCCCACGTGGAGCTGGTGTACCTCGACGCCCTGAAGAAGAGCTCCGAGCGCGCCGACCGCGACGTCTCCGCCACCTTCACCGAAGACAAGGCCGCCATCGAGGCCTCGCTCGACGCCCAGACCTTCGCCAAGACCGAGCAGGTGGCCACCGCGGAGGCCGTGCAGCAGGCAATGGACGCCTACGCGCAGGGCAACAAGGCCCAGGCGCAGAAGGTCATCGCCGATCGCCGCGCCGCCATGCACGCCGCGCCGCCCCCGCCCGCCGCCGCGCCCGCGATGAAGCAGGCCTACGAGAGCCTCGACTTCGCCGACTCGGCGGTAATGGCCGCCCCGGCCGCCACCCAGGGCTACTCCGGTGGCGCGGGCGTGAGCGCCGCGGCCAAGACCGCCAAGGAGAAGGTCCGCGAGCTCGAGCGCTAACGAGTACAACAAGACAAAACGCGCCGCGGCCGGGTGGATCCCGACCGCGGCGTTTCTCTTTGGGGCGCTTGGAATCGTAAAGCCCTGGCGTACAATCAGCGCTCCATGGTCCAGCTCAACGCCGCCGCACGAGAGCTCACCATCAAGGTCGTCTATTACGGCCCCGGGCTCTCCGGAAAGACCACCAACCTGCAGCAGATCCACGCGCGGCTCGCGCCCGAGATCCGCGGGCGGCTGCTCTCGGTGGAGACCCACGACGACCGCACGCTCTTCTTCGACCTCTTGCCCGTCTTCTTCGAGAGCCAGCAGGGCCTGAAGGTGAAGGTGAAGCTGTACACCGTGCCCGGCCAGGTGATTCACCAGGCCACGCGCAAGCTGGTGCTCCAGAACGCCGACGCGGTGGCCTTCATCGCCAACTCGCAGCGCGACGCCAACCAGGAGAACAACGAGTACTGGGCCAACCTGCTCGCGAACCTGAAAGACAACGGCCTGGATCCAGAAGAGATCCCGGTGGTGATCCAGTTCAACAAGCTGGATCTGCCCAACGCCAAGACGCCCGAGGAGCTCGACGAGGTCCGCAAGCGCGGCTCCGAGCCCGTCTTCGGCGCGGTGGCGGTGCGCGGTGAGGGCGTGCTGGAGACGCTCCACGGCGTGCTCCAGGCGGCCTACCGGCACCTCGACAAGAAGCACGGCCTCTCCTCGCGGCTCAGCCTCACCGAGGAGCAGTTCCTGAGCGGCGTGTTCCGCAGCCTGGATCTCAAGGGCACCGCACTGGAGTCGCAGTTCGCGCCGCCGGCGGCGCAGGGGGCGAGCTGATGGCCTCCGTGTCGCCGTTCGGGCCCACGCCCGCGACCGAGACGCCCGCCTCGCCCACGGCGCCCACGAACGTGGTGTCCCCGCCCGCGCCCGCGAAGAAGAACGAGCTGCCCGAGAGCGTCCTCGACCGGCGGTTGGCGCTCGAAGATCTGCTCGAGACCTCCAGCTTCACCGAGGTCTGCAAGAGCTTCGTGGAGCTGTACCGCATCGGGCTCAAGGTCTTCGACCACCGCGGCCAGCGCGTGGTGGACATCCCCGCGGGCAACGCCGAGTTCTGCGGCTACGTCTTCAACTTCGCGCGCGGCCAGCGCGGCTGCAGCTCCACCGTGGACCGCCTCAAGAACGGCCCGGTGAACCTCAGCCTGGGCGCGCGGGCGCCGCAGTCGGCCGACGGGCCCAAGGGCACCATCACCGTGCCCTGCTTCACCGGCCTGCGCTACTTCATCGTGCCCCTGAACTTCGAAGGCGACGACCTCGGCCGGGTGGTCTTCGGCCCCTGGTGGCCCGAGGACCAGAAGGGCTTCCCCGAGTCGCTGCTCGCGCTCGGCGACGGCTTCGACGAGCAGAAGGCCAAGCAGCTCCTGGACCCGGTGCGCAAGGCGCCCGAGGCCACCGTGGCCCGCGTGCTCAGCCAGTTCGCGAAGGTGCTCGAGGCGCTCATCGTCAGCGGGCGCAAGCAGTACCTCACCGCCCAGGTGCACCTCGAGGCCACCCGCGAGAGCTACCACGCGCTGGAGGCCAAGAACTCGGAGCTCACCGCCGCCAACGCGCGCCTCAAGGACCTCGACCGCCTCAAGAGCGCCTTCCTGGCCACGGTCTCGCACGAGCTGCGCACGCCGCTCACCTCGATCATCGGCTACTCGGAGATGCTCACCGAGGGCATGGCCGGGCCCATGAACCCGGATCAGCGCGACTACGTGAAGATCATCATGGAGAAGGGCGAGACGCTGCTCGGGCTGATCTCGTCGATCCTGGATCTCACCCAGATCGAAGCGGGCAAGGTGCGGCTCAACTTCGAGCCCGCCGACATGAACGAGCTGGTGCGCACGTCGATCTCCAGCGTGCTGCCGCAGTTCCAGAAGAAGGGCGTGCGGCTGCAGGCGCAGGTGTCGCCGCTGCCGCACCAGCCCAAGCTGGATCGCGAGAAGATCCGCCAGTGCGTGGTGAACCTGCTCTCCAACGCGCTCAAGTTCACGCCCAACGACGGCCAGGTGACGGTGGTGCTCCAGCCGGGCGGGCCCTTGGGCTCGAGCGAGGCCTTCACCCTCGCGGTGCAGGACACCGGCGTGGGCATTCCCGGCTCGCACCGGGATCGCGTCTTCGAGAGCTTCTACCAGGTCGACAACTCCAGCACGCGCGAGTACGGCGGCGCGGGGTTGGGCCTGGCCATCGTGCGCGCCTACGTGCAGGCCCACGGGGGCGAAGTGGGGCTCGCCTCCGAGGAGGGGAAGGGCAGCACCTTCAGCATGGCCTTGCCCTACGAGCCCAAGCCGCGTCGCGCGCCGCGCACGCCGTTCGGGGACTAGCGACACATGTCGACCGCATCCGCCGTCGTCCTCGCCCTGGTGCTCGCGGGCTCGCAGGTGAGCAGCAAGGACGTGGACCAGATCATGGGCACCGTCTCCACGGGCACGCGCCCCGAGGTGGACAGGGCCATCAACCGCATCCAGTACCTGGGTACGCCGCGGCCCATCGTGTCCGCGCTGGTGCGCATGGCCCTCGGCGACGCGCCCGGAAACCCCGAGAGCGCGCTCTACGTGCTCAGCGTGCTCCACCCGCCCGAGGCCGGACCGGCGTTCCTGCGCCTGCTCGACGACGACTCCGGCGCGCTGCGGCTCGCGAGCTGCCAGGGGCTGACGCACCTGAAGCCGCCGCGCGGGGCTCCGGAGCTGGTGGCCGCGAAGCTCACCGACAAGGTGCCCGCGGTTCGTCGCGAGTGCGCGCGGACCTTGACCGCGTGGGACAAGGCGCCGGCGGATCCGCTCGCCCAGGCGCTCACCAAGGAGACGGATCCGGACGCGCGGCTCGCCGAGCTCGAGGCGCTGGGGCACGCCCAGGGCAAGGCGAGCGTGGCCGCGCTGGAGCCGGTGCTTGCGAGCAAGAGCGAGCAGGAGCGCTACGCGGCGGCGCGCGCGCTGGCGATGCTGGGCGCGCCGAGCGGACGCAAGGCGCTGGAGGGCTACCTGGCCTCGCTGGATCCGAACGTCCGCGCCGACGCGGTGGATCTCACGGCGGCGGTGAACGCCAGCTGGGCCACGGAGGATCTGGCCACCCGCCTCGACGATCCGAGCGCGCACGTGTGCATCCGCGCGGGGCGGGCGCTGGCGGCGCGCAAGGACAAGCGCGGCGTGGAGGCCCTGGTGCTGCGCGCCGAGCGGGCCAGCCCGGACGACAAGTTCGCCTTCGAGACGGCGCTCGCGGAGCTGAAGATCAACCAGGCCCAGCGACTCGACATCATCCAGAAGGCAGGCCGGGCGAAGTAGCGTCGGGCCTCTGTCGTGCCTAGCCTGGAGCAGGGAGGCAGGCATGCGCTGGCTTGGACTCGTCGCATTGGCGCTCGTGGGCTGCGGCTCGACGCCCAAGGGCCTGTTCGACGCAGGCCCAGCCTGCATCGTGGCGGGCACCGACTCCTTCTGCAGCGCGACCTTCCTCTGCTGCGGCGACGCCTGGTGCGATTCGGTCACTGGACACTGTCGGGCGTCGAGCGCGTGCGGCCTCGACGGCCAGGGCTGCGATTCGAACCACGCCTGCTGCGCAGGCCTCTCCTGCGCGCTGGGCAGCTGTGTGGTGAACGGCAACCCGACCACCGGTGGGTCGAGCACCAGCGGCATGACCACCGTCAGCTGCCAAGGCCCGGCCCAGGCCTGCAGCGTGAACTCGGACTGCTGCTCGAACGTGTGCGCCTCCGGAAATCACCTCTGCGCGGCCGCAGGCCAGACGGGCACCGGCACGGGCGGCATCACCAGCACCGGCACGACCACGGGCGGCACCTGCTTCGGCCCCGGAACCGGCTGCGGCGCGTCGACGGACTGTTGCTCCGGACACTGCAACTCGGGCGTCTGCGGCTGAAAAGAGCCGTGGCTGGTGGCTCGTTCGAAGGCGCCTACTGGCCTTTGATGACGTCGCGCGCCTTGTCGGCCTGCGCGGTGGGCACGAGCAGCAAGGTCGCCGGCGGATCCGTCGGATCCGCGGGATCCAGCTCGACGTCCTGGCGCGCACGCAGCACCGCGCTGATGCCCGCGGCCGCCAGCGCCTGCGCCCAGCGCGCCGCCACCTGCTCGCTCTCCGTCTCGCCGACCACCACGTGATCTTCCGTCGCGGCCTCTTCTTCTTCGGCGGCCTTGGCGGCGGCGTCGGCCTCGGCGTCGAGCTCCTGCTTGCGCGCGTTGATCGCCGCCTGCGCGGGCTGGAGCTTGTCGGCCGGGGCGAGCACCTCCCAGAACGAGCTCGCGCCGGGCGTGACCAGCACGTCCACCATGGCGCGTCGGCGGGCGCGCGAGAAGGTGGGGATGCCGGCCTCGCGCACCGCGGCCACGAAGGCCTCGGCCTCGAACGGATCGGTGGTGGTGGCCACGGTGACGAACCCTGGCCCGCCTGGCCGCGGGGAGGGCAGGCTGCCGCGGATCTCCCGGCCCTCCGCCTCGCTCACCAGGGGCACCAGGCAGGCGTCGCACTGCTCGGCCTCGTCGCGAAACTCGCCCAGACAGCTCGGGCAGACCTTCATGTTCGCTCCCTTGCGAAGGTCAAAGCCTACCTCGCTGCGCACGCTCCGGCGCGCGGCAAGTGCAGCGGACGTTCAGTCCGGGCCCTGCCCCTTTCCGCACCCGCCCCGCGCCACCAACTTCAGGACGGAGGCGACCATGAAGGTGATCATCCAGGCCCGGCACATCGAGTTGTCGGACGCGCTGCGCAACTACTGCGAGACGCATCTCGTGGACCACGTGCGGCGCTTCTACGACAACGACGCGGCGCAGCTGGTCATCCAGTTCAACGACGCGAACGGCAGCAAGGGCGGCAACGACCAGGAGGTGCACCTCACCTTCCACATGCCGAACGCGCGCGCCTTTCACGTGGAGGAGGTCACCGACGACGCCTTCAAGAGCCTGGACCTCGCGCGCGACCGCTTGATCCGCCGCGTGAAGGAGGAGATCCGCCGGGCGCGACAGCCCTCCGGCCATGGCCCGCTGGAGCGTCCGCTGGGGCGCACCGGCGCGGCGGCCGAGCGGCAGGTCGAGGCGCGCGAGCTGGATCCAGGCGCGTCGAGGCCGAAGGCGCCGCACATCGACGAGCCGGTTCCCAGCGGCCAGAAGTGACGGCCGTCGGACGAGGAACGCGCTAGAACCAGATCATGGATCTGTTCGAGCGCGCCGCCGCGAACGACAAGAGCCGCCAGCCGCTCGCCGAGCGCATGCGCCCACGCACGCTCGACGAGGTGGTGGGCCAGCCCGAGCTCACCGGCGCGGGGCACCTGCTCCAGCGCGCCATCGCCAGCGACCGCATTCCGTCGATGATCTTCTGGGGCCCGCCGGGCACAGGGAAGACCACCCTCGCGCGGGTGATCGCGCACTCCACGGGCGCCGACTTCACCGCGCTGTCCGCGGTGCTCTCCGGCGTGGCCGACATCCGCAAGGCCATCGCCGAGGCGAACACGCGCTGGGCCGAGCACCGCAAGCGGACGATCTTGTTCGTCGACGAGATCCACCGCTTCAACAAGGCCCAGCAGGACGCGCTGCTGCCGCACGTGGAGAGCGGCACGGTCACGCTCATCGGCGCGACGACGGAGAACCCGAGCTTCGAGGTGAACGCGGCGCTGCTGTCGCGCGCGCGGGTGCTGGTGCTCAAGCCGCTCGGCGAGCCGGAGCTGCAGGATCTGCTGCAGCGGGCGCTGACCTCCGAGCGCGGACTCAACAATAAGGTTCAGCTTGCGCCCGACGCGGCCACGGCCATTGCGGCCGCGAGCTTCGGCGATGCGCGGAAGGCGCTCACGGCGCTGGAGGTCGCAGCGGATCAGGTCGGATCCGGCGGGCTGATCACGGTGCCCGTGGCGGAAGAGGCGCTGCAGGCGAAGACGCTGCTCTACGACAAGGCCGGCGACGAGCACTACAACGTGGTCTCCGCGTTCATCAAATCGATGCGCGGCTCGGATCCGGACGCGGCCGTCTACTATCTGGTGCGCATGCTGGAGAGCGGCGAGGAGCCGCGGTTCATCCTGCGGCGCATGGTGATCTTCGCCAGCGAGGACGTGGGCAACGCGGATCCGCGCGCGCTCGCGGTGGCCATCGACGCGCTGCAGGCCTTCGAGCTCGTGGGCCTGCCAGAGGGCGTGCTGCCGCTGACCCAGGCCGTGACGTACCTGGCGATGGCGCCCAAGTCGAACAGCGCGCTCACGGCGTACGGCGCGGCGCGCAAGCTGGTGCGCGAGAAGGGGCCGCTCCAGGTGCCGCTCAAGCTGCGCAATGCGCCCACGAAGCTGATGGAGAACCTGGGCTATGGCGGCGCCTACAAGTATCCGCACGAGTTCAGCGGGCACTACGTGGCCGAGGAGTACCTGCCCGATGAGCTGCGCGGCGCGCGGATCTACACGCCGAGCGACTCGGGCGACGAAGCGAAGGTGAAGGCGCGGCTCGAGGAGATCCTCGCAGCGCGGAAGAAGTAACCGTTCGGTTATGTCGATCCGCCGTCGCGCAATGCAGCGGCTTGCACGCATCCTTCGCTCGCGCCCGCATCGCACGCATTCGCGAACGCGCGCCGGGCCGCCTTCGGATCCCGCGCGGCGCCCCCCGAGCCTTGCAGCTGCCGGCGTCCGAGCTCGAGACAATCGCTCGCGTTGCCCATCCGGCAGCCCACGCGCACCACGCCCAGGCACGGCCACTCCGGTCCATTTGCGTGCGGCTCGTGCGCCGTGCAGGCGAGCTTCCAGAGCTGCAGCGCCTTGGGGAGATCGATCTTCTCGGCGTCGCCGAGCTCGTAGAACGTGGCCGCGCTCGAGCAGTACGTCCCATTCGGCCCGTGTCGGCCCGCGAGACACTCGGCCGCGAGCGGATCTGCGTCGGGGCGCGGGTTGTCCTTCGGCTTCTCGCGACAGCCCGCGAGCAGCAGCACCAGCACGGCCACGCGCTTCATGATCCGGCCGGATCCAGCAAGCCCAGCCGCTCGGCGCGAAGCGCGGCGTCGGCATAGCGCGGCTCGGCCACGAGCTTGGCGAAGGGGGTTCCGCCGCGCGCGAGTCGCAGGATCTCCACGAGCTCACTGTCGAGGCCCACGACGTCCACGCCATCCGTCGACCGCCGCAGCGCCACCCACCACGGACCCGGACCAGGCCGCCGCGCCGCCTGCAGCGCCGACTCGATCGCGCCCGGCTCCCAGCGCTCGCTGCCCCACGCGCGCGCCGCGAGCTGCCGCCGCACGCCGCGCGCCGCGAACTGCAGCTCCGACAGATCCGACGGGAAGCTCGCCACGCGCACGCCGCGCGCCAGGCCGGGCTCGCCGCCAATGCTCGACTGCGCCAGCGCCCAGCTCTCGAACGCCATCGCCGCCTCGAGCCCGGGATCGAGCTGCTCGCGCAGCCGCCGCCGCACGAACGCCGCGAAGACCTGAGGCAGCTCGCGGCCGGTGCCGTCGAAGAAGCTCTTGAACTCGGGCGAGCGTGCGAAGGTCAGCAGCTGCGCGCGTGTGCCCGCGGCGAGCAGGCGCGTGAGCGGCCAGGTGCGATCGAGCTGCTCGGCGAGCACGGCGAGCCGGTGATCCGTCTCGGCGCGGTGGCCCTCCGGATCTTCGCGGATCTCGCGCTCGCCATAGAGCGCGTCGAAGGCCCGCCACGCGGTCGCGTCGTCGGAGAGCGGCGCGCCGTACACCGGCGTGCGGATCTCGAACGCGTGCGGCTCGCGCGTGCCGCCAAAGGGCAAGAGCTGTCGAAGCCGGCGCAGCGTGGCGGCCGCGAGCTCGGGCGGATGGCCGTCGCCCTCGAAGCACACCGCGCGCAGCTTCTCGCAGCGCGGCAGCAGCTTCTCCAGCAAGACGAAGAGCTCGTCGCGAACGGGCTGCGTGTGATCGTCGAGGTAGAAGCGCCGATCTCCGCGCGCGACCACGGTGCCGCCCGCGAGGTGAATTTCGACCACCGACTCGAGCGGAAAGCTGTCGAGCCCGGTCTCCGGCGCAAGGCCAGCGGTGAGCTGGAACGCGAGGAGGTGACCGAGATCCAGGATGAGTCCGCAGCCGGTGCGCAGGTGCAGCTCGGCCATGAAGTCGAGCACGTGCTGGCCGCCGCGCCGCGCGATGACCGTCGGGTTCTCGAGAAGCAGCGGCACCTCGAGCGACGCCTGCACGTGGAGCGCATGGGCCACGGCGTCGTCGAGGCCGCGCGCGTCGAGCGTGGGCGGCAGGTAGAGGTAGCCTGGGAACTCGCTGCCCTTGTGGTGCCACCAGCCGACGTCGTTGCCCACCCACGGCGAATTCACCACGCGTGCATGCTCGGCGAGCGCCTCGAGGCTCTTGGCGTCCTCGAGCGCGGGCCCATGCAGGTTGAGGTGCACCGGGTGGAAGACGGCCGGCAGCGTGCCGAGCGAGTCTTCGAGCGTGGCCATGAGCGGCGCGTGCGTGCGCGCTTCCTGCAGCGCGAGCGGCGCCGAGTACTCCACGAAGTCGAAGAGATCCGGATACCGGTTGTGCAGCTGCCAGGGATTGGGCACCGCGCGCGCGTCGAGGTTGGCCGAGAGGCCGAGGCCCATCCAAGGCAGTTGAACCGGGTTGCTCACGTCAGTTCCTGGCAGACGCGAGATTGTGGATCGGATCTCGATCCGAGTCGCTACTTCGCGTCCTGCGGCGGCGGCAGCGCGAGCGCGATCCCGTGCTCGTGCGCGTACCGCACCGCCATCGCCAGTCGTCGCGCGGGCGCGGGATGTCCGGCGTGCCACGCTTCGGCCCAAGCGGGCGGAATTGGATCGAAGCGGTTTTGCGCGGTGAGCTTGGCCATCATGCTCGCGAAGTGCGAGGGATCGTTCGTGAGCTGCAGCGCGTACGCGTCGGCCTCCGACTCGCGCACGCGAGAGCGCCAGCTCGAGATCGGGGCGAGGAGCCCCATCACCACGGCGACGGCGAACCACATCAGCTGATAGCCCACGAGATCGTCGGGCGTCTCGAGCCCGAACCAGCGCTTCCGTGCGCAGAGCGCGAGCAGCCGCTTCAGGCCGAGCAGCGCCAGGAGCAAGGTAAACGCGCTCAGGAGCCGCGGCGGCCACACCGGCTCGCTGAGGTGGCCCATCTCATGCGCCACGATCAGCGAGATCTCCTCGGGCGCGTAGTCGTTGAGCAGCGTGTCGCCGACGACGATCAACCGGGTGGGACCCTGGCCTGCAAAGAACGCATCCCCGCGCGACGTGGTGCGGCTCATGTTCTCCACGACCACGTCTTGAAACTGTACGCCGCCCTTCTTGAGCACGTCGAGCACGGCGGAGCGCACCGGGCCGTCCTGCAGCGGCGCGTAGCTGTAGTAGACGCGCTGACGAGCGGGATCGAAGAGCGGCGAAACCAGCAGCGCCAGCGCGCCCACCACGCCCAGCACCGGCGCCCAGGCGCGCGGCAGGTGCCGCATCAGCGCGTAGAGCGCCAGGATGCCCAGCGTCTGGACGGCGGCGTCGAGGAGCAGGCCCTTGGAGATGTCCCAGCTGAAGCTCAGCGCCGTGTAGTGCGAGAGCCCTTCGCGCTTCTCGCGCAGGAAGTCGAAGTAGACCGCCTCGGGCAGATCGAGGAGCGTCCATATCACCGTCATCGCCAGGATGAAGAGCGCGCCTGCGCCGAGCCCTGGTCCCTTCCACACGCGCTCGAACAGCTTGCGATACCGATCCGCGACGCCACCGGGCTGCATCTGCGCGGCGAGCCGACCCGCGAACCGGGCGCACGCGGCGTGCACCCGGACGTGTAACCGAAATGTAAATATCAGCGCGAACGTGACGAACTTGAATGCCTCGTCCGCGAGCCCCTTGATGCGCAAGGGCTGCACGTACGCCTGGGCCTTGGCCACGTACGCCGGCGTGAAGAACTGCTCGAGCTTGGCGCCCGTCGCGAGCAGCTCCTCGAGGGCGTTCACCGGTCGGCCACCGGGGTCGACGTCGCCGGCCCGCGCACGCTCGACGGCTTCTTCGCCGGCGGCTCGTCCTTCGGCTTCTCCGGCTCGGGCGCGGGCGGCGGGCCGCTTGGGTCGAGCTTGGCGTCGGCGAGGAGCACGGCCTTCATGCGCTCCAGGCTGGCCTTGGCCTTGTCGATGAAGCTGCCCGAGCTGCCGGTGCGCTCCGCTGCCTCGAGGGTGCTCTCGTAGATGTTGATGGCCTTGGTGACCAGCACGCGCACCTTCTTGCGCAGCTCCTGGCGGTACACGTCGGACTGCTCCTGATCCAGATCCGACGGCACCGGCGCCTGGGTCATGGCGTCGTACATGGTCTCGTAGAGCTGGCCGATGCGCTCGCCCGAAGCCGTGGCCCACTGCGCGTTCCCCACGCGAATGGCGCGCAGGTAGTGGCCCTGCGCCGAGAGCAGCATCTCCGCCTTGTACTCGAGGTCTTTCCCGAGCCGGTCGAGCTTCTTGTCCTCGAGCTCCTTCGCCGTGAGCTGGAGGGGCTTGGTGGGCTTCTTGGCCTTGGGCTCGTCGTCGGTCTGCAGCTCGTCGGTCTTGTTGGGATCGAGGATCACCTGCTCGAAGTAGGTGCGGTAGATCTCGCCCAGGTAGAACTGCGCCTGCGCGGGATAGAAGTCGTCGAGGCGCTCGGCCTCGCCCGCGGCGTCGAAGCGGCGCATCACTTCGCGCAAGGTCGACTCGCCTGGACCGAGCTCGCCATTCTCCACCTGGCAGATGCCGACCTGCGTCTCCGCCTCGAGCTGCGTGTTCTTGGAGAGGTCCGGCCGGTTGACGATGCGCTGCAGGAGCACGATGGCGTCGGCGAACTTCTCGAGGTGGTAGAGGCACTCCGCGGCGCGGAAGCCGGCGTCGATTTGATCGGTGGTGCCGTGCTCGATGTCGAGCAGCGGCGCGTAGCGGTGCAGCGCGGCGTCCCACTCGGCGTTCGCGGCCTCGCCCTCGGCCTTCGAGGCCAGCTGCTCGTGCGCGAGCCCCGCGTTGTACGTGGCGGCCGAGAAGTGCTGGCTCTTGGGGAACATGTCGCAGAGCCGGTCGAAGGCCTTGGACGCGAGCACGTAGTCGCTGGCGGCGTAGGCGCTGGAGCCCTTGGTGAAGAGCTCCTCGTCGTTCATCGACGCGAGCAGCATGTCGAGCTTGTCGCCGCCGGTGATCTCGACCGGGTCCGCGTCGATGTGCTGGGTGGGCTGCGGCGTCGGCTGCGCGTGCACGCAGGCCGAGAGCGCGAGCATCACAAGGGCGAGAGACTGGGCGCGCATCACCGTATCGACCACCGAAAGGCCTCGATGGTTCCCAACGTTAGCAAACGCCGGAAGTTCTGCGATCAGCCCGCTACCACCTTGACGTACGCCTGGCGGCTCCGTGGCCCATCGAGCTCGATGAAGTAGACCGCCTGCCAGCGGCCCAGGAGCAGCTTGCCCTGCTCGATGATGAAGGTCTGCTGCGCGCCGGCGAGGATGGAGAGCGTGTGCGCGTCGCTGTTGCCCTCGGCGTGGCGGAAGGCGGGATCGTCCTTGGGCACCAGTCGCTTCAGGGTGTGAAACAAATCCGTTCGCACGTCGGGGTCGGTGTTCTCGTTCACGGCGATCGCCGCCGTGGTGTGCGGACAGAAGACGACGCATAGGCCGCTGGTGACGCCCGAAGCGCGCACGGCGTCCTGCACCTGCGAGGTGATGTCGAGGACCTCGTGGCGCTTGTGCGTCCGAAGCTCGAGCGTCGTGGTTGACGGCATGACTCGATCCTTGCCGAAAAATCCCCCATCGCGCAGCAGGCAACTCCGCGTTCCGCGCCGTTGCCAACAACCGGCGGGGATCTTTCGGCTAGCTCCCGAAGAGGGTCCGATCGATCTGCCACAAGCCGTTGAGGTCGTGCACGTCGTGATCGAAGCGGGGCACGGCGAGCACCGGCGTGGGCGCCACCTGCGCCGCGAGCCGCTCGAGCTGCTTCGCATCCAACGACGCCAGCACCTGCTCGTCGGCGAGGGTGTCCGCGAGCCGCTCGCCCAGCGGCCCCAGGCCCTGCACGCCCGGCGCGCGAATCTCCTTGGCAGCGGCGGCGAGGGCCTCGCGGTGCAGCGGCGCGCCGCGCAGAAAATCGACGTTCACCCGATTCGCCACCACCGCGGTCACGCGCATCTTGGCGAGCGTGAGCTGGCGGTGGAAGTGCAGCGCCTCCTCCATCGGCAGCGGGCTGGGGCTGGTGACGACGACGAACGAGGTCCGCTCGCTCGCGAGGAGCTGGCGCACCTGACCGGCGCGCTCCTTGAAGCCCTCGTACATGCCGGAGAGCGAGCCCATGAACTTGCTCAGCTCCTCGAGCGTGCCCGCGCCCGTGAAGCGCGCCAGGATGCGGCCCGCGTAGGCGCTGCCCGCCTGGAACACGCGCAGGCCCACGCGCCCCGCGCCCGCGAAGGCGCCGGAGGTGAACCACTTCATGGCGTCGGCGTCGAGGAAGTCGATCACGCGATTGGGCGCGTCCAGGAAGTCGAGCGCGTTCGTGGTGGGCGGCGTGTCGAGGACGATGAGGTCGTAGGCGCCGCGCTCGTGCAGCGCGTGCAGCTTCTCCATGGCCACGTACTCCTGGCTGCCGGCGAGCGCGGTGGAGAGCTGGCGGTAGAAGCGGTTGGCGAGGATGGTGTCGCGGGCCTGCGGGTTGGGCGCGTAGCGCTCGATGACCTCGTCCCAGCTGCGCTTCAGGTCGAGCATCATCGCGAAGAGCTGGCCGGAGATCCTGGCGCCGGTGCTCGCGAGCGCCTCGTCGGGCACGCGCGTCTCGGCGTTGGTGAGGCTCGCCAGGCCCATGGAGTTCGCGAGGCGGCGCGCGGGGTCGATGGTGCAGACGAGGACCTTCTTCCCCATCGCCGCGGCCTGGAGCGCGAGCGCGGCAGACGTCGTGGTCTTGCCCACGCCACCCGAGCCGACGCAGATCACCACCTGACGCGCGAGCGCGCTCTTCAAGGCCTCGCTCGCGACGGGACTCACGCCACCACCGCCAGGTCGTACGAGATGGACTCCACCACCGCGCGATCGAAGGTGCGCACGAAGCGGAAGGGCACGCGCGCCAGCGGCTGCTTCACCTCGGCGCGCAGCTTCTCCACGTACTTCGCGGCGAGATCGCTGCGGCGCTGGTAGGCCTCCGCCGCCTCGATGCCTGGGCGAAGCGCGGGATCGTTTCGACGCGCCTGCATCGCCTCCAGCTCCAGCGGCGCAAATCGAAACGGCAGGTCGCCGTTGAGCACCACCGCGCTGCGCTCGAGCGGCACGGTGCGCGCCAGCTCGCGGTCGAGCTCGATGGTCTCGTTGACCGGCATCTCCTCGGGCAGCGTCACCAGCACCACGCCGCTCTCTTTGGGATCGCGGAAGACGTCGAGGATGTGCTGCATCTCGTCGGCCATGGCGCCGGCGGGCACGGAGTCGAGGATCGTCTGCGGCGTGCGCAGGAGCGTGAGCGCGTGGCCCGTCGCCGGCGCGTCCACGAGGATCAGGTCCCAGCGGTTGCGGCCGTTCTGCTTCTCGCCGAGGTGGTAGACGATCTTTCCCAGCGTCACGATCTCCGCGATCGAGGGAATGGCGCGGAGCGCGTACTTCATCAGGCGGTTCTCGAAGACGACCTTGTAGACCGCCTGGAACTTGAGCTTCATCAGCGCGTACTCGCGGAAGGCGGCGCTGGTCTCGATGTCCACGGCGTCGAGGTTGGGCTCGAGCCGCTTGATCTCCGGACCCACCGGCGGCTGGCCGAGCAGGGCGCTGATGCGCTCGTGCGAGCGGACCTCGCAGACCAGGGTGCGCTTGCCGTCGCGCGCGGCCTTGAGCGCGAGCGCCGCGGTAATCGTGCTCTTGCCCACGCCGCCCTTGCCGGTGACGAAGAGCAGCCGCTTGTCGAGGAGCCTGGACATCGAAGAGCGCCAACCTAGTCGGAGAGAGTGCCTCCGGCTAGTGGCTGGTGAATCAGTAGTGCGGCGGCTTCTCCGACGCCGCTGCATCCACCTGCCCGGGAAGCACGTCCACCTTCTTGGCCAGGTGCTCGACCGCTTTGCGCAGCACGTCCAGCTCGCGCTGCTGCTCGACCAGCGCTTCGTTCAGCTTCTGGAGCAGATCCGCCTGCTCCATCGACTTGAGCTCCAGCTCCACCACGCGCGGGTCGAGGTCCATGCGCACACGGTGGCCTGTCGGCGCGCGATGCGCAATGGGTTACGGCACCGCGCCCAGCTGACGCTTGCGCAACACCTGCATGAACAACCCGACTGGGACCAGGGCCAGGAAGAGCGGCAACATCGCCAGCCCGAGCGCCAATCCCGTCGCGGACGCGAGCAGGAAGAGCAGCACGTCGCTCACACGTGCGCGGGGGACGTCGGCGTCGGTGCCCATGCGCACGCGGACGGAAGCCACGGTCTCCTCGAGCAGCGGCTCGTAGTCGAGCCCGTAGAGCGAGCGGCTGTGGCGCCCGCGCACGAACGCCCGGAGCACGCGCTTCGGCGCGGCGAAGACGCCCGCGGCCAGGCCCATCAGGTTCAGCATCCACGCGGCCACCATGGCCTTGCAGCCCGCGGCCAGCTCCCAGGCGGAGATCTCGAACTCGCCGAGCGTGTCCGTGTCGTAGGCGGTGATCACGTGGTGCAGGTCGTGGAAGCGCACCGCCTTCACGCGCGCCGGCGTATTGGGAAAGGGGAAGGGAATCGAGCCCAGCTTGAAGTCCACCCAGGCCGAGCCGTAGCCGCCGTCGTCGCCGAAGTGGTTCACCTCGAAGTAGCGGGCCCGCGCCTGCCGCATCGTCGACTCGGGGGCGTAGCTGGTGCGCATATCGACCTCCCTGGTTTGGATGACTATAGTCAGTGAGCATGGTCATCCGCAAGGCGATCTGCGGCTCGGGTGGTTCCCGTTGACAATCGCGATCTTGCGGGTGACGGTTCCTCCTTCGATGACCAAGGTCACCCAGCGCGCGAAGCAGAAGCTCGACACCCGGGAGCGCATCCGGGCGGCGGCCTGGGAGCTCTTCACCACCGACGGCTACGACGAGACCACCACCAAGGCCGTGGCCGAGCGCGCCGGCGTGGCCACCGGGACGGTCTTCGTGCACGCGCGCGACAAGGCGGATTTGCTCGCGCTGGTGCTGGGCGATCGCATCCGCGACACGGTCGACGAGGGCTTCGCCTCGTTGCCGCGCGGGGGCCTCATCGCGCAGTGGATGCACCTGTTTGGCCGGCTGTTCCGGATGTACGCGGAGCACCCCAAGCTCTCGGGCGCGTTCGTGCGCAGCGTGCCCGCGTCGGACAAGGGCCCCAACGGTCAGGCGCTCGACGCGTACACCTTCGCGTTCCTGCATCGGCTGGGCACGCTGGTGGCGTCGGCGAGCCAGCGGGGCGAATTGCGTCGCGATGTCCCCAGCGACGCGGCCGCGCGCAACGCCTTCGCGCTCTACCTCTTCGCGCTCACGGCCATGCTCGGCGGCTACGTGCCCCTCGACGCCGCGCTGGTCTCGTTGCGCGAGTCGCTGGAGCTTCAGGTCCGCGGGCTCAAAAAAGGCTGAGCTGCGGCGTCTGCTTCTTCGGGCGCTGGAAGGTGTCCTCGCGCGCGGACGGCATGCCGGGGAAATCGAGCCGCTTCACGGTGGTGCTGAACAGCCGAGCAATGGTCTCGGCGTAGAGCCCGGTGCCCGTCTGCCGGGTGCCCCAACCGGTCTGGTACATCTTGCCGTCGCGGGTCTCGCGCACGCGGTGGAGGATCTTCTCGGCCATGTCCGGGAACGCAGCCCGCATCCGCTCCTCGAAGACCTGCTTCACCGGTCCGGGCAAGCGCACCAGCACCCAGCCTGCCTCGCGCGCGCCCGCTTCACGCGCGGCCTCGAGCACGCGCACCATGTCCTCGTCGTTCAAGCCCGGGATGATGGGCGCGACCATCACGCCCGTCGGAATTCCCGCTTCGTTGAGCCGCTTGATGGTCTCGATGCGCCGCTGCGGCGTGGCCACGAACGGCTCCACCAGGCGCGCCTTGTCCTTGTTCCAGAAGGGGATGCTCACCATCACCCGCGCGCTGGTGACGCGGTTCAGCTTCTGGAGCACGTCGATGTCGCGCTCGACGAGCGGCGCCTTGGTGATGATGCCGATCGGCTGGCGGTACTCGGCGCAGACCTCGAGACAGCCGCGCGTGAGCCGCAGGCTCGCCTCCACCGGCTGGTAACAGTCGGTCACGCCGCTGAACATGAGGAGCTCGCCCTTCCACGACGGCTTCTCGAACGCCTCGCGCAAGAGCTCCGGCGCCTGCATCTTCACGGCGATGCGCGTGTCGAAGTCGGTGCCCGCGCCGAAGCCCAGGTACTCGTGCCCCGGCCGCGCGTAGCAGTACGCGCACGCGTGCTGGCAGCCGCGGTACGGGTTCACGCTGAAGCGGAAGCCGATGTCCGGCGAGTCGTTCTGCGCCACGATCGTGCGCGAGGCGTCCTCGTAGAAGCCGACCGGCACTTCCGGCGGCTCGCCCAGGTAGTCGATCTCGGTGGCGTGGAACGGGTTCGGCGGGTTCGAGAGCGGGCGCGGACGCATGCCATCAGCATACTGAACATACGTATAGCTCGCCAAGAGTCTGCCCGGTCGCGGGCCGTGGGGCGTGGGCCGTGGGTCGTTCGGAGACGCACGAGATCAGGTTGAAGTAGAGTGCGCTCGCGAGGTGGCCATGGCACTGAAGAGCAACCCGGTGGTGAAGCGGCTCGTGCAGACCGGCGAAGCCCAGGTCGGCAAGATCGTTCAGCAGGTGCTCGCGAACGAGAAGTTCGTCGCCGGCATCCAGACCGTCGTTCAGACCACCCTCACCGCCAAGGGCGCCTTCGATCGCAACATCCGCATGGCGCTCTCCGCCATGAACCTGCCCAGCACGCAGGACCTCGAGCAGCTCCGCAACAAGGTCGGCGAGCTCGAGGTGGTGCTGGTGAAGCTCGATGAGAAGGTGAACCAGCTCCTCGAGAAGCATTGATGCGCCGCATCGCCTTCATCAACGAGAAGGGCGGCACCTGCAAGACCACCCTCACGGTCAACGTGGGCGCGTATTTGGCGCAGAAGGGCAAGCGCGTCCTCGTCGTCGACCTGGATACGCAAGGGCACGCGGGCAAGTCCCTCGGCCTCGACGTGCGCACGCTCTCGCCGAACGTCTTCGACCTGCTCAGCCGCGATGACCTCACCGTCGCCGAGGTCGCGCGCGCCACCGCCGTGCCGGGCCTCGACGTGGTGCCGTCGAACAAGGCGATGAGCGAGTTCCCGGTCGTGGTGGCGCACCGCACCGACCGCGTGCGCCGGCTCGATCGCGCCATGCGCGGGCTCGAGGGCTACGACTTCGTGCTCTACGACGCGCCGCCGTCGATGGGCCTCACCACGCTGAACATCATGGTCGCGTGCGAAGAGGTCGTGATTCCCGTCGCGCTGACGTACCTCGGGCTCGATGGCTGCGCGGAGATGGTCGAGACCGTGCGCAAGGTGCAGAGCGAGCACCAGAAGCCGGATCTGCGCATCGCCATGGTGATTCCGACGCTGTACCGGAACACCGCGCTCGCCGACGAGATCCTGGAGAAGCTCAAGTCGTACTTCCCCGAGGAGCTCGCCTCCACGGCGCTCGGCTTCAACGTGAAGATCGACGAGGCCCAGAGCCACGGCAAGACCATCTGGGACTACGCGCCCACCAGCCCGGGCGCGAAGATGCTCAAGGCCATCGCCGACGAGCTCGTGGGTCGCGCGCCGGCGCGGCCGCGCACGCGAGGCGAGAAGCGCGCGTCGGATCAGCCGAGCGTGAGCTCGTAGCCCTTTGAGTCGCCCACGTACTCGCCGATGCCCGAGGGCGCGCCGTAGCTGGCGTTGAAGGTCTTCACATTCGACACCGAGCCGGTGCTCTGCAGGTTCTTCAGCACCAGGTCGCGCTCGCTGCCCACGTCGGGCTGCACGGCGTGGAAGAGGAACGCGCTCTCGGGATGGTTCGGCGCGAAGACGATGCCCGTGTCGCGCGAGGCAGCGATGGCGTAGACGTCGTTGCCCTGCGCGTCCTTCTGACCCGTGGCGAAGATGCGCAGGTGATCGCGCCCGCCGAGCGGATCGTTGTTCATCTCGTAGGCCGCGACGAGCTTCTGCCCGCGGTAGCTCTGCACGGACACGGGCATCTTGTTCACGCCTGGCACGTCGGGCGGCTTGGGCGTGGTCCACGGGTGGAGGTGGATCCCGAATGCGCCCGCGATGCCGGTGGCGAGGCCATCGACCTTCTGCGCCGCCCACGAGAGCGCCTTGCCCACTTCCTCTTTCGCGGCCGCGCCCACGTAGCGCACGTTGGCCGCGAGCCCGGCCGGATCCGCCTGCGTCCAGCCCGACTGCGAGAGCGCCTGCTCCACCTGAGAGAGCGATCCGTGCACGTACATCGTGACCGGATCCGAGCGATTGCCCTGGGTGTCGAGCGTCCACTCGCCTTGCGCGGGCTTCACGAACGGCGGCGGACCGGCGTCGCCCAGCGCGACCTTGGCCGTGCGCGCCGCCTGGAAGCTGTCACCGCCGACGGCCGGACGCGCGGCCGGGGAGGCCCTGGGCGCAGGTGGCGTCCTGGGCGCGACGGGCTTCGCGGGCACAGCAGGGACAGCAGATCCGGCGCGGCGGACCACCATGCGCTCCTCCCGGACGACACCCCATTATCGCTGCTTTGGTGCGGCCAGCTGCACCACGTCCGGATCCACCCCCAACAGGGACATGGCATTGCCGCCGGTCACCTTTCGGATCACCGGATCCGAGAGCCCTGCAGCCTCGAGGGCCGCGGCGGTGCGCGCGAGGGCGAGGAGATCCGTGGCGCCGTCGCCGGCGTCGGATCCGAGCACGAGCTGCTGCGGTCCGTGCGCCTGAACCGCGGCCACCGCTTCGGCCACGGCCACGCGTCCGCTGCGCACCGAGAGGCCCGCGAGGTGTCCGCAGCCGAGCAGCACGGGCAGATCCTCCGTGTGCGCGCGCGCGAGCAGAATCCGCCCCGGGGGAAGCCCGGACTCGCTCAGCAGGCCCAGTGTCCGCCGCATCAGCCGCGCGCGTTCGGTGCTCGCCACCTCCACGACGACCGGCAGATCCAACTCATCGGCGAGCTCGAGTTGGCGCGTGAAGAGCCGCTCGGCCGAAGGCGATCCGTCGCCGAGGCCGATGAGCCCAATGGCGACCACGCGCGCGTCGCCGTGGGTCTCGGGCAGGAGATCCAGCACCTGCTCGACGTCGTGCGCGGGCCCGCAGCCCGGCGGAATTCCCAGCGCCAGGAACGGCCGGATCCCCGCGCGCAGGAGCCGGCCGGCCTGCACCTCCGCGAGGTTCTTGAAGTGAGCGAGCAGCGCCTCGGGCTCGGCGCGCGTGCCACCGGCATGTGCGGGCACGAGCGCGGCGCCTACGCCGAAGCTGGCCAGGGTGCGCAGGTCGGTCTGGGTCAGGCCGTCGGGCTGGAGGTGGGCGTCGAAGAAGGCCACGGTCTCGACGCTAACACCGCGGCCGTGACAGCCCGACCCGCAGGCGAGGGATTTTCGTTGCACCTGTGGCAGCTTGTCCGCGTCTTGCGGGTTGACTGGCAGGCAGCCGGGCAGCCTCCAACCGAGCAATTTCGCCCGGTTGAGGCCAGTGAGCCAGGGCAGGGCCAGGTGGCGCGGTTGGTGCACAATCCCGCGGCCGACTTCGAGATTGAGGCATCCATGACGCCGCGCCGTCCGCAGGTCGACTCCCGCATCCACGCCCGCGCCCCGTACCGCGAGACCGTGCGCTACTTCGACTGGGATCGCGCCCGCAGCGGCCAGGCCACGCAGATCTCGGCCAGCGGCATCTTCGTGTGCACGCCGGCGCCGCTCGCCGAGGGCCGCATGGTCACGTTGCGACTGGCGCTGCCCGGGAACGTCGCGGGCTTCACCGTGCTGGCGCGCGTGGTGCGCACGGTCCAGGGCGGGTTGCTGCACGAGGCTGGCATGGGCCTGCAGTTCCTGGACATCCCCTCGCAGGCGCGCGGGCAGATCGAGCAATACGTCTCTGGGCGCCGCGCGGCCTGAAGCTCCGCTGAACGCCGGCGCACGCTCGTCCCACGAACATTTCCGGAAATCGAACGCTCGTTTGCTGGGTTCTTAGGCGACCCCTAGCTTTGGGTCGGGCCGGACGGGGTCACTTGTTCCCAAGCGCAGGGATGGGATAGCTGGGCAGCGCACATGAACAAGCTCTCCGCCATCGTGCTTGCCGCCGGCAAAGGCACCCGCATGAAGTCCGAGCGGGCCAAGGTCCTTCACCCGGCGCTCGGGCGTCCGCTCGCCTGCTACCCGCTGCTGCGCGCCTTCGAGCTCGGCGCGGATCCGGTCGTCGCGGTCGTCGGACATCAGGCGGACGTGGTCGAGCGCGAGCTCACCGCGCGCTTCCCCGGCAAGCCCCTCGCGTTCGCGATCCAGGCGAGCCAGCTCGGCACGGCCCACGCCGTGCGCGCGGCTGAAGAGAAGCTCAAGGGCTTCGCCGGCGACGTGCTCATCCTCTACGGCGACGTGCCGCTCCTGCGCCGCGAGACGCTCCAGGCGCTACTCGACGCCCACCGCGCCTCGCCCGGGCCGCTCACGCTCATCACCTTCAAGCCCGCGGATCCGACGGGCTACGGCCGACTGGTTCGCGAGGGCGGTCGGGTGTCGAAGATCGTGGAGCACAAGGACGCCACGCCCGAGCAGCGCGCGATCACCGAGTGCAACGCGGGCATCTACCTGGCCGAGGCGAGCTTCCTCTGGGAGTCGCTGGCGCAGGTGAAGAACGACAACGCCCAGGGCGAGTTCTATTTGACGGACGTCGTCGCCGCGGCAGCCAAGGCCGGTGCGCAAGTGGCGACCGTGGAGGCGACGCCGGAAGAAGTGGCCGGCGTGAACGACCGCAAGGAGCTCGCCGCCGCCGCGAAAGTTCTGCAGGCGCGCATCAACACCGCGCACATGCTCGCGGGCGTGAGCATCGCGGATCCGCAGACCGCGTACATCGACGAGGGCATCGAGATCGGCGCGGACACCGAGATCGGCCCGAACGTGATGCTGCTCGGGAACACGAAGATTGGCCGCGGCGTGAGCATCGGCATGGGCTGCGTGATCACCGACTCGTTCGTCGGCGATGGCAGCGCGCTCAAGCCGTACACCGTGCTCGAAGACGCGAAGACCGGCGCGCGCAACCAGCTCGGGCCGTTCTCGCGGCTGCGCCCGGGCACGGAGCTCGCCGAGGACGTGCATCTGGGCAACTTCGTCGAGACCAAGAAGACCAAGCTCGGCAAGGGCTCCAAGGCCAACCACCTCGCGTACCTGGGCGACGCGAACATCGGCGCGGGCTGCAACATCGGCGCGGGCACCATCACCTGCAACTACGACGGCGTGCACAAGCACCCCACCACGCTCGGCGACGGCGTGTTCATCGGCTCGGACACGCAGCTGGTGGCGCCGGTCAGCGTCGGAGACGGCGCGTACGTGGGCGCGGGCTCGACGATCGTGGACGACGTTCCGAAGGACGCGCTGGCGCTCTCGCGGCCGGCGCAGGTCACCAAGCCAGGCTGGGCGGCGAAGAAGCGGGCCGAGCAGAAGGCCAAGAAGTAGGAGGCAACCATGTGCGGCATCGTGGGCTACGTGGGCGACGCGCAGTGTGCACAGCTGCTGGTGAGCGGGCTGAAGAAGCTCGAGTACCGCGGCTACGACTCGGCGGGCATCGCCATCCACTCCGGCGGTGAGCTGAAGATCCTCCGCTCGGTGGGGAAGCTCGCGAACCTCGAGGCGCTGCTCGCGCGCGAGACGCCGCCTGGCACCGCCGGCATCGGCCACACCCGCTGGGCCACACATGGCCGCCCGAGCGACGAGAACGCGCACCCGCACCGCTACAAGGACGTGGCCGTCGTCCACAACGGCATCATCGAGAACCACCTGGCGCTCAAGGAGAAGCTGCGCGCCGCCGGCCATACGTTCTCGAGCGAGACCGACACCGAGATCTTCGCGCACCTGGTGAGCGACGAGCTCGAGAAGGGCCAGAGCCTGCCCGACGCCGTCCGCCGCGCTGTGGCCCAGGTGCACGGCACCTACGCGCTGGTCGTCGCGAGCTCGAAGTTCCCCGAGCAGATCGTGGCCACCAAGAACGCCAGCCCGCTGGTGGTGGGGCTGGGCCAGGGCCAGAACTTCGTGGCCAGCGACGTGCCCGCGCTGCTGGAGCACACGCGCGACGTGATCTTCATGGAGGAGGGCGATCTCGTGGTGATCGAGAAGGAGAGCGTGAAGCTCTTCGATCCCGCGGGGAAGCCGGTGACGCGCCCGCCCACGCGCATCAACTGGACGCCGATGATGGCCGAGAAGAACGGCCACAAGCACTTCATGCACAAGGAGATCCACGAGCAGCCTCGCGCCGTGGCCGACACCGTGCGTGGCCGCGCGAGCATGGAAGAGGGCGACGTCTACCTCGACGGCTTCACCCTCTCCGCGGCCGACGTCCAGGCGCTGGACAAGGTCTTCATCCTCGCCTGCGGCACGAGCTGGCACGCCGGCCTGGTGGGCAAGGCGATGATCGAGACGCTGGCCAAGATCCCGGTGGAGGTCGATCTCGCGAGCGAGTTCCGCTACCGCGATCCGCTCGTGAACCCGAAGCAGCTCGCCGTGGCGATCTCGCAATCGGGCGAGACCGCGGACACGCTCGCGGCGCTGCGCGAGGCCGGCAAGCGCGGCGCCAAGGTGGCCAGCGTCTGCAACGTGGTGGGCTCGAACATCCCGCGCGAGAGCGCGTTCACGGTGTACACGCACGCGGGCCCGGAGATCGGCGTCGCGTCGACCAAGTGCTTCACCACCCAGCTCGTGGCGATGTACCTGCTCGCGGTGAAGCTCGGGCGGCTGCGCGGGACGATCTCTGCTTCGCAGGGCCAGGCGCTGCTCAGCCAGCTCAGCGAGGTGCCGCAGCTGCTGGAGCAGGCGCTGGATTGCGAAGCCCAGGTGAAGGCCATGGCCAAGAGCTTCGTGCACGCGCGCGACGTGCTCTTCCTCGGCCGCGGGCCGATGTTCCCGATTGCGCTCGAGGGCGCGCTGAAGCTGAAGGAGATCTCGTACATCCACGCCGAGGGCTACGCGGCCGGCGAGATGAAGCACGGCCCCATCGCGCTCATCGACCAGAACGTGCCGGTGGTGGTGCTCGCGCCCAAGGGCGCCGGCTACGAGAAGATGCTCGGCAACGCGGAAGAGGTTCGCGCGCGCGGCGGCAAGCTGTTCGCCATCGTGACCGAGGGCGACAACGAGATCTCCAGGCTCGCGGACGCATCCGTTGCCATTCCGGCTGCGCCGCCGCTGCTCGCGGGCATCCTCGCCGCCGTGCCGCTGCAGCTGCTCGCGTACCACGTGGCCGACGCCCGCGGCACCGACGTGGACCAGCCGCGCAACCTGGCGAAGAGCGTCACCGTCGAATAGCTCTCGAGCGCCCAATCGCTGGCGCCTTCGAACGAGCCACCAGCCACCAGCCACGACTGGGTGCGCTGATCGTGTAGCCCCGCGCCAACATGGGTGATTCTGGGCGCGTGACCGCGCTCACGAATCCCCGCAACTCCAAGCAGTGGGCCGGGTTAGAACGCTCAGACGATGTCGACTCCGGATCCAGACGCGGAGCTGATGCTCGCCGTGAAGGCGGGCGACGCGCGCGCGTTCAGCCGGCTCTTCGACAAGTACGCGAGGTCGATCGTGAACTTCGCCTATCGCTTCGTGGCCGACCGGGGACGCGCCGAAGAGCTCGCCCAGGACATCTTCCTCAAGGTCTACAAGTCGGCCGGCAGCTACGAACCCAGCGCCAAGTTCAAGACATATCTTTATCGCATCGCCGCGAACCACTGCATGAACGAGAAGCGCAAGGGCGTGTACCAGGCCCAGCACCAGTCCAGCGCGGAAGAGGGCGCGGTGGAGCTGGGCAGCGCCGACAACACCTCGCCCGAGCAAGCGCTGCACGGCCAGGAGCTGGCGCGCGATCTGGCCGCGGCGTTGGAAGCGCTCAGCCCGCGCGAGCGGGCCGCGTTCAGCCTGTGCCGCTTCGAGGGCATGGCCTACAAGGACATCGCCGACACGCTCGAGACGAGCGAGGCGGCCGTGAAGAGCCTCATCCATCGGGCCACGCTGGGGGTGGCCAAGCGCCTCGCCGAGAGCGGGGCCGAGCCGGCCGAGCCGGCAGCCGGAGGACGCCATGGCGTGCAGCGTGTCTGAGGACCTCACCGCCTACTTCGACGGCGAGCTGGCCGCGCCCGAGCGCGCCAGGGTCGAGGTGCACCTCGCCACCTGCGCCGAGTGCCGGGGCGAGCTGGAGCTGGTGCGCGGATTGTCGGCGCGGATGCAGGCGATGCCGATGATCGAGCCCTCCGCGCAGCTGCGGCGCGACGTGCTCAACGCCTTGCCCGAGCCGAAGCCAGGGCTCTTCGCCTGGCTGCGCAACCTCGCGCCGCTGGGCGGGCTGGCCGCGGCGGCAGGTGTGATGTTGAGTTTGTCGCACGTGAACACCGACCGCGCGTCGTCGGGGGGCGACATCGTGCTCGCCGAAAATCTGGAGGTGGTGGAGAACCTCCCCGCGCTGGAGACGGCCGACCTCTCCGACGAGGACCTCGAGGTGGTGGCCCAGCTCGACCAGCTCGAGGTCAAGGAGTAGCCATGCGCCGCGCGATCCTTCTCACGCTGGCCGTGCTGACCGTGGCGCCGCGCCTCGCGCACGCGCAGGCCGACAACGCCCAGGCCTTCAACCAGCTCTCCGACGCCGACAAGCAGGCCCTGCGGCAGAAGCTGGAGGAGTTCAAGAAGCTCCCGCCCGAGGAGCAGGCCCGCATCCGCGAGAACCTCGGCAAGCTGCACGCCATGACCCCCGATGAGCGCGCCCAGGTCCGCGCCAACTTCCGCTCCTTCCTGGCGCTGCCGCCGGATGAGCGCCAGGCGCTGCGCGCGCAGTGGCAGGGGCTCACGCCGGAGAAGCGGGCCGAGCTGCGCTCCCGCTTCCAGCACGTGATGAGCGAGCGCGACCCGGAGCGGCGCGCGAAGCTGCTCGAGAACCTGCGGCGGTGGCGCGAGCTGTCGCCGGAGAAGCGCGAGGAGCTGCGGGAGCGCATGCGCGAGCGCCGCCGGGAGCGCCGCGAGCGCGAGCGCTAACGTCGAACGAAGACGGCCGAGATCGCGTCTTCGTACGCGAGTTGGAAGGCGTCGCTCTTGCGGAGCTGCGCGGTGAGCGGCGCGTCGAGCGGCGCGAGGACGACCCGAGCCGCTTGCAGCCGCGGATCCCAATCCGCCGGCGATGCTTGTCCGCGCCAGGTGCGCAGGTGCCTGGCGATCTCCGGATCCGTGTAGACGTTGGTCCGGCCGTCCATCGACACCGGGTGCTCGGGCAGCTTCCAGATGAGAAAGCCGCCCCAGTTGAAGTCGTTGTAGAGCGGCCCGGGCCAGCCCGCGCTGCGGATCCGATCCGTCGCCGCGAGCGGAAAAGACTGCGCCAGCGCCTTCTCGAGCTGCGGCTCGCGCTGGGCCAGCACGGCCGCCACCAGCACGGAGAAGCCGAGCGTCGCCACGGCCGTGGCCAGCACCTGGAGCGCAGTCCGCGCGGCGACGGGCAACGTGGGCAGCGGGAGTCGCACGTCCGCGAGCACGGGTAACGCCACCATCGCGGGCAGCCACGTGTCGCGCTCGGCCCGGGCGCCCAGCGCGAGCGCCAGCGCCATCGCCAGCAGCTCGAACTTCGAGCGCGGCTTGCGGATGACGAGCAGCACGAGCGCCAGGAGCGTCATGCCGAGGATGACCCAGTCCTCCGGATCCTGGAACGTCGGCGGCGAGAGCTCGGCCACCTGGCCAAACACCGACGTCTGCCGCGCGAGGTGAAACACCGTGGCCCAGAGCCGCCAGCCGTAGGGATTGAGCAGCGTCGCGAAGGTGCAGGCGGCGGTGAGCAGCGCCAGGTGTCGGAAGTTCTCGCGCCGCTCGCCCCAGAGCGCGGCGGCCGCGGCCAGCCCGAGCAGCGCCAGCCCGTACACGAACTGCACGTGCAGGTTCGCCCAGAGCGCGAAGAGCGGCACCAGCCCCCATGCGTGGCGGAGCTGCCCTTCTCGCAGCCGCAGAAGCGCATCGAGGGTGAGGGCCGTGAACAGCAGCGTGAACAGCCAGGGCCGCTCGGTGACGCAGGGCCGCAGGGCGACCAGAGCGAGCAGGGCCGCGGCCGGCGCCGAGCTTCCGTTTCGGGCCCGCGCCAGCCGACCCAGCGCGGCCCCGAGCGCGCCCGCGAGCACGGCGCGGTAGAGCACCAGCCCGCGCAGGCCCAAGGCCGTGTGCAGGCCGCTCACCAGGAGATCGAACAGCCAGCCGTACGCGAGGTACACGCGCTGCGCGCCGTCTTGCGAGAACGGATCCGTCCGCGGGAACGCGTGGTGCGCGAGGATCCACGCGCCCGTCCGCAGGTGGAAGCCGAGGTCGTTGTCGATGACCGGCCCCAGCCCGAAGGCCACGCCCACGCCCACCAGCACGGCGATCGGCACGATCGCGCGAAGGGAGGTTCCGCTCGGAGCAGCGCCGGGCATCGCGCACAGGATGGCCCGGCTCCGGCGAGGTGTCCAAGGTTGACGGCGATCAAGCCGATCGCGTGCTAGCGTGGCCCCGTGGACGCACTCGCCGCGCGCGCGCCGAGCCGGACCGGGGGGCTGCTCGCCGCCGCCCGAAACATCGGCCGCTGGGTGGCCACGCCCTTCGCCATCGACCTGCGAGGGCTCGCCGTCTTCCGCATTGGCCTGGGGCTGAACGCGCTGGCGCTCGCGCTGATGCAGGCCCGCGACGCCGAGGCGCTCTTCAGCGACATCGGCGTCTTGCCGAGGGAGGTGTCGAAGAAGTTCATCAACCTGCCGGGCTCGTTCGCGCTCGACTTCCTCTCCGGCGCCACCTGGTTCGGCCAGACCATGGCCATCCTGGGCGCGCTCGCGGCGCTGGCGCTCATCCTCGGCTGGCGCACGCGGATCGCGACCATCGTCTGCTGGGCGCTGATGCTGGGGGCGCGCGAGCGCAACCTGCTCGCGGCCGACGGCGGCGACGACATCGTCGTGCTCTTCCTCTTCTGGGGCATGTTCCTGCCGCTGGGCGCGCACCTCTCGCTGGACGCGCGTCGTCGAACCGAAAAGCCGCCTGCGACCGTGACCTCGTTCGCCAGCGCGGGCTTCGTGCTGCAGCTCTTCTGCCTCTACTTCTTCGCTGCCTTGCTCAAGACCGGCCCGCAGTGGCGCGTGAACGGCAACGCGCTCTACACCGCGCTCTCGCTGGACATGATGAACACGCCGTTCGCGGTGTGGCTGCGGCAGTACAAGTCGATCTGCCGGCTGCTCACCTTCGGCACGTTCTACCTGGAGTTCTGGGGGCCGCTGCTGCTGATCGCGCCGGTGCAGCGGACCTACGTCCGAGCGGCGCTGGTGGCGGGCTTCATCGGGCTGCACCTGGGCATCGCCATGTGCCTGCAGATCCCGCTCTTCGCCTTCTCGCTGGTGGCCACCTGGCTGGCGCTGGTGCCGGGTGCCATCTGGGATCGGCTGGGCTGGCGTGTGGGAACCGAGAGCGCGCCTCCGCCGACGGGCGTGCGTCGCTACGCGATCGGGCTGGCGCAAGGGCTCGCGGCGCTCTCGGTGGTCCTCGTGCTGCTCTGCAATCTGGCGCAGCTCCCGGGCGCGAAGCCGCAGGCGACCGTGCTGCGCTGGCTGAACCAGGCGCTGGGGATCTCGCAGGCGTGGACGATGTTCTCGCCGGATCCGCTCGACGCCGACGGGTGGATGGTCTTCCCCGCGCAGCTCGCCGACGGCTCGCGCGTGGACCTCTACCGCGGCGGCCCGGAGACGTACGAGCGCCCCGCGAACGTGCCCGCGTCGTATGGCGATACGCGCTGGCGCAACGTGCTCACCACGGTCTCGCCGCCCGAGGCCAAGCCGCTCCAGGCTGAGGTCCTGCGCTACCTCTGCCTGCGCTGGAACCGCGAACACCCCCCCGAAAAGGCCGCCAAACACGTGGGCATGATCTACATGCTGGAGCAGACGACGCCCGACGATCCGGCCCCTCCCGCGACGAAAAGGCCTTTGATTGAGGCAGATTGCGCGCCTTGAGGGCCTGATCCGGGGGCATCCTCCCGATGACCGATGTCGGGGGCTCCGGATCTGCGAGAGACTCTTTGCATGGAGCGCAGCGCTCCCGAATCTCAACCCCGCAGCACAACCCCGGAGAGAACCATGAAGACCATGCGCAAGATGATGAAGAGCCAGGCTGGCCAGGGCATGACCGAG
>JAFEBB010000032.1 GCA_018266075.1 Deltaproteobacteria bacterium
CAAGCCCGGCGACGTGTGGATCTGCAACGGCGCCCACGGCGAGTCGCACACCGAGCTCGTGGCCAGCCAGAGCGGCGGTCACGTGACGCTCATCGGCTCCAACAACCACCCGGTGAGCAGCAACCAGCAGATCAACTACGACTCCTACTCCGCGTCGATCTCGGGCTCGTTCATCCTCGCGCCCCCCTAGATCGAAGGGCAGGACGAAGCGCGAACGCCGCTCGGGCTCCGGCCTGGGCGGCGTTTCACTTTGGGTCCCAGCGCACGCGGTAGAGCGCGGCCCGGTTGTCGGGTTCGGCCTCGTGCGGCCAGACCTCGCCCTCCACGCTGCAGAGATCGAACGCGAAGCGGAACACGCCCTCCCAGGCGAGGAACCAGCCGCGGTTGCCGGGCTCGTCGTGGCTGAGGCGGATGGCGCCGTTGGTGGGGCCCTTCTGCTCGTAGGTGAAGACCACGTTCTTGGCCATGGTGGCGCCAATGGTGCCCAGGTGGCCGAAGAGCGTGTGCGGTGATCGCCCGAACATGGCGAGCAGGCTCTGCAGCATGGGCACCAGCATCGGGCCGGCGGTGTCGCGGGTGGTGCCGTAGTTCATCTCGCGCGCGGCCTCATCGCCCCGGAGCTGCGCCACCAGCGCGGTGAGCTCGTCGCTCACCTGGGCGTTGATCTTGGCCAGCGAGAGCGGCGGCCGCTCCAGCGCCGCGCGGAGCTCGGGCGAGGCCTTCTCGGTGACTGCCTCGAGCAGGCCCATGCGCTCGAGCTGCTTCTTGTGGCCGCGGATCACCAGCCCGGAGAACTGTCGCGGTGGGGGAGCGGTCATGGTGGCCTCGCGCGCAGCGTGCCCCAACGCCGCGCCAGGTTCCATTCGAGAAGCTGGAGGGCCCCCGCTCGGGCGTATTGCCGAGCGGGGATGCGATGAGCGCGGAAGCCTGCTGGTGCTCGACCCCTTCGCCGACGAATGCGCCGAGATCGACGCGCGCCGCCTCGACGCCTTCGTTTCAGCGCGGCAGCTTCTCCAGCCACGCGCGCACGGCCGCGTTCCAGGCCTCGGGCTGCTCCATGGGTGAGAGGTGTCCAGCGTTCTGCAGCTCCACGAACGTCGCCGAGGGCGCCGCGCGCGACATGGCCTCGGACTCGTCGCGCGAGATGATCGCGTCCTGCGCGCCGTGAATCACCAGCACCGGGCAGGGGCAGCGCGCCAGCCAGGCGAGGCTGTCGAGCCGCGCGGCCATGCCCCGGCTCGCAGCCGCCGAGCCCACCGGCGAGCCCGCGCGGATCATCCCCAGGACTTCGGCTCGAAGCGCCTCGCTCGCCTGCGGCCCGAGCAGCTTGGGAAAGAGGCTTTCCTCGAGCTCCACCATCCCGCGCTTCATGAGCGACTGGGCCATGCGCTCGCGGTTTTGGCGGGCAGCGTCGGTGTCGGCGGCGGCGCGGGTGTTGGTGAGGATGAGCCCGCGCACCATCTTCGGGTAGCGACGCGCCAGCGCCAGCGCGACGTAGCCGCCCATCGAGCAACCGCCGACGACCGCGCGCGGGATGCGCAGCGTCTCCAGCAGCACCGCGACCGAATCGCCCATCCGATCCATCGGCGAGGCGCTCGGCGACACCGGCTCGCTCTCGCCCACGCCCGGCAGGTCCGGCGCGATGACCCGGTGGCGTTTGGAAAGTTCCGTTGTCTGTGCACGCCACATGTCGCTGGTCGTACCAAAAGCATGCAAGAGGGCGAGCGGTTCGCCGGCGCCAGCGTCGAGGAAGGACAGGCGTCGCCCATTCACGATCTGCAGCTCGCCCACGGTGCCCTCGGATTCCAAACTTCGATTCCGCCGCGGAACATATATCCTGGGGCTTCGCTGCGTTTGATTGGTGTGCTTTGAGGTTTTGTCCGTGAACGACGCGCGCCCGCCGTCAGGCTTTGAGGCCGCCATCCAGGCTGTGCTGGAGCGCGTGCTCGATCCGACGATCGCTCAACGACTGGAACGCGTGTACGTGGCCGCGGACAAGTGCGTGGGCGGACTGCGAACCATCGACCTCTCCGTGCTCGAGCGCGAGGACGAAGAGAGCGGCCCCGACCTCGGGCTCTGGGAGCAGGTGGCGCCGGCGGTGGGGCAGACGCTGGGCTTCGTGTCTGCGCTCATCCAGACCATCCAGGCCGACTTCCCCGAGACCGGCGGCGGCGGCGAAGACGGCCTCGACATCAGCCTCGATGACGAGTCGGAGATCGATCCCGCCGAGAAGGCCAAGACCGAGGAGAGCGCCTTCGCCGTGCGTGCCGCGGGCAAGCTCCTGCAGCAGCAGGTGGCCGCGCTCGGCACCGGCGTGCGAAACCCCGAGGTGGTGGCCTCGCGCTGGGGGCTCTTGAACCTGTTGCAGTCGGCGATCGGGCGCTTCTACGGCGTCATCGGCGACATGGTGTACGCGAGCGCCGTGGCCTTCGGCGAGGTGAAGCGCAGCGAGATCGTGCCGTACCACGGCGATCTCTTGAAGGAGTCGCTGACGTTGCGGCGCGCCGCCGTCGACCTGAGTCGGGTGAGCGGGCTCTATCTCGAGCGGCTGAAGGCGGCGGTGTCGTCGGAGATGCCGCCGCTCCTGCTCCAGCTCGAGCGCGACCTGGCGAGCTTCTCCAAGACCACCGCGTACAAGTCGCTCTGGGCCGCCGACAAGCAGAAGTTCCTCGGCCACCGGGCCAAGCTGCGCGCGGTGGCGGCCAGCCCCGGCGACGCGGAGGCGGTACGCGGCGTGGTGAGCGAGTTCGCCGCGTTCGCACACGAGCTCATCTCCGTGAACAGCCGCGTCATCCTGCGCGACCACGATCGCGAGGTGGCCGCGAGCTGCGCGGCGCTGCTGGAGCAGGCGGAGCAGGCCCGCTGCGCGCACCCCGACGAGGCCGCGCTGCTCGTGGCCCAGGTGCTCCGCGATGCCTGGAGCCTCTACGGCCGCGACGCCGAGCTCGACGTGTACCTGCGCCAGGTGAAGAAGCGCGGCGCGGTGTCGTTCACGCCGGAGCTCCTGGCCGCGGAGATCCAGCAGGTCTCGGCGCTGGTGGCGCGCGTGCCCCAGGCCCTGTTCTCGATGTAGCCAGCCGTGGCATTTCGTCGCCGAGATATGCGTCCAACGCCCAACACCCCGGAGCTCACCATGATGAGCGTGATCACCTTGGCGCTGCTGCTCAGTGTCCCGGCCGTGGCCCGCGCCGACTGGCACGAGGGCAAGGGCCACGAGGGCCACCACCACGACGTCGGTGGCGTGCACGGCGCCCAGCCGCCGCCGCCGCGCTACGAGGCACCTTCGCCGCGGCACCACTGGGTTCCCGGCTACTGGGCCTGGCGCAACGGCGCGCACGTCTGGGTCGACGGCACCTGGGTGCTCCCGCCCGAGGGCTACGTCTGGGAGCCCGCGCGCTGGGAGAACGTGGATGGCGAGTGGGTGTTCTTCGAGGGCCACTGGCGGCCGGTCGATCAGCCCGACGCGACGGTGGTGTACCAGCCGCCCGCACCGCCCGTGAACGAGGTGGTCGTCGAGGCCGCGCCGCCTCCGCCGGTGGAGGAAGTGCAGCCGCCCATGCCGTTCGCGAACGCGTACTTCGTGCCCGGCCACTGGTGGTGGAACGGCTACCGCTACGCGTGGATCGCCGGGCGCTGGACCGCGCGCCCTGCGGGCTACGTGTGGGAGGCCGCGCGCTGGGAGCACCGCCCGGACGGCCGGTGGGGCTGGCGTCCAGGTTACTGGCGCCGCTAGTTAGCAGCTCGGATGACCCCCGCGCGGGCGGGTTCGATCCGCGCGGCGCACCGCGTATGATCTCCGACAGTCGCGCCGCTCGGGCGCGGGTCGGGCCGGTTGCGTGGGGACGCTCCCCGGGGAGTTCATCGTGAAGACCATCGTTCGCGTCGCGCTGGTGTGCGCGGCTTTCACATTCGTGCTGGGCTGCGGCAGCAACAAGACCGCGGGCAGCGGCAGCAGCGGAACCACGCACGGCACGGGCGCCACAGGTGCGTCCGGAGCGAGCACCGCCGCAGCGGCTGGCTCCAGCGGATCCACCGAGGGCAGCACCAGCGCTGCGAGCACCTCGGGCAGCACCGCCGGCTCGACCTCCACGGCGGCGAGCACGGGCAGCACCGCCGGCTCGACTTCCACGGCAGCGAGCACGGGCAGCAGCGCCGCGAGCACCGGATCGACCTCGACGACGGGCTCGACGTCCGCCGCCAGCACGGGCAGCACCGCTGCGAGCACCTCCGGCACGGGCTCGACCGCGGCCGCGAGCACGGGGAGCACCGGCGCTGCGACGACCACCGGCAGCACGGGCAGCACCGGGACCACGGGCGGCTGCCCGACGCCTGGCACGGACCGCTTCTACGTCGACGCGTCCGCGAGCCCCACCGGCAACGGCTCGCAGCAGTGCCCGTTCACCACCATCACCGAGGGCCTCGCCGCAGCCACGGCGAGCCCGGCCAGCGCGGTCACGGTGCAGGTCGAGCCTGGCACCTACGACGCCAACCTCGGCGAGGTCTTCCCGCTGGTGGTGCCAGCCAAGGTCAAGGTCACCGGCGACACGCCCGCGGCCAGCTCGCGAAACGCGTTCGTCATCGACGGCTCGGGTTCGCTGAGCGCCAGCAGCGTGGGGCTCACCGTGGGCGTCGTGCTCATGGGCGAGATCGACTACATGCTCATCGAGGACAGCAACCCGGTCGGCAACGATCCCGACGCGATCGTCTACGCCGCCAGCGGCACGCCGCACCTCTCGCTGGTCTCGGTGGACGGCACGAACGTGACCACCGCGGCCATGCTCATCACCTCGGTGGCGGGCTCGCAGGGGGCCACGGTCACCCTCGACAATCAGGGCGAGTTCAAGAGCTCCGACGCCGACGGCATCTTGATCGAGCCGGGCACCGGCACGCCGCCCACGGTGACGATCACGGGCGCGCTGGTGCACGACAACGCCAACGACGGCGTCCACATCACGGCCAGCAACGGCAGCGCGCCCACCGTGAACCTCAACGGCACCAGCGCGGACAACTTCTTCTTCTGCAACGGCGACTACGGCGTGGACAGC
Source organism: Deltaproteobacteria bacterium (assembly GCA_018266075.1). Taxonomy (GTDB): domain Bacteria; phylum Myxococcota; class Myxococcia; order Myxococcales; family SZAS-1; genus SZAS-1. Next base: position 5,046 of record JAFEBB010000032.1, read on the forward strand.
GCCGTGTCCGTCGACGCCCGCGGCAACTCCTGGGACCACGACGCCAACGCGCTCACCGACGGCTCGGGCGGCAACGGCCCGCCCGCCGACGTGAACGACTTCGCGGTGGTCAACACGGCCAACGCGGTGGCGCCGAGCGCCAACGCCTGCAACCAGTAGCTATCGGCGCAACTCGACGCCGCTGGCCACGAGCTGGACCTCGCGGGGCTTGCCATCGGCGCCGCGGGGCACGGTGGCGCCCTCGCTCTCGTAGTGCGCCGCCTGCTCCGCAGACAGCTCCGCCACCTTCACCACGCCCTGCACGCGCGCGTGCGAGCCCGCGGAGTCGGTGGGCACGAAGAAGGCGTAGTCCTTGAAGGTCACGCGCACGCCGGCGCCCTTGGCGGTCGACGCGGTGGCCAGCTCCATCCAGCAGCCTCGGCGGGTGCAGGCGCGGCGGACGTCGCCCTCGATGACCAGCGTCTTGCCGTCGAAGCCCTGGGGCTTGGCGAGCACGTCGGCGATCTTCACGGCCGCGCCGGCGGGGACCTTGTCGCCGCGGAGCACCACGCCGTCCTTGGCGGGCGCGGGCGCGGCGGCGTTCGCAGGCGGCTCGGGGTGGTCGCAGACCTCGCCATGGGCAAAGGCGTTCGGCGCGGCGAGCAGGGTCAGGGCAACGAGCAGGCGCTTCATGGGCAGACCTCGGTGAGGCCCGCCTTCTACCCCAATCCGCGGCCGCGCTCACTCTGGCGGGGAGAGCGCGGGGAGCACCTGCGGCGACGGCGGGAGCTCCTCGGCGTCGCAGTCGTCCGGGGCGCGCTCGGGCGCAGCGAGAAGCTGGAGCCCGTGCGGCGTGCGGCCGACCAGGAAGAGGAAGCTGCGATCGCTGTCGTCATCGCCGCTCTGGCTGACCTCGATGAGCTCGCGGTCGCCCTCGCACGCGTGGCGCACGGCCTCGGTGGAGCCGCCGTCCTCGCGCGCCTGCGCGAGCGCGCGGTGGGCCTCGAGCAGCTCGCGGCGGGCGCCCGGCGCCACCACCTCCTTCGCGAGCGACCAGTCCGCGCCGGCCCAGGCATCGACCAGCCCCTCCGCGTCGACCGCCTCGGGCGGCTCGGGCAGGAGCTTGTCGCCGGCGACGCGGAAGGTCTCGACGTGAACGCGCGACAGGGAGACGGGGTCGAGGTCGTCGTGGCCGATGTACGCGAAGGCGATGCCCGAACGACTCACTGCCAGCCGGTAGACCTCTTCGTCGCAGCGGTAGTCGCCGGCGCTGCGGTGGTCGATGACGATGGGCGCCTCCGGATCCGCGCTTGGCCGCATCACCTCGAGGTGCACCTCGTTCCAGCACGAGGTCTCCCAGGGCACGCCCCAGGCCACGGCCGCGAACCAGTTGCCGCGCGCGTCGGAGGGCGAGACGCGGAGCAGCTGGCTCTCACGTGCGTCATGCGCGTCGCCGTGCGCGGGTGACTCGCTGGCCAACACCTCGTGCCAGGCCACGCCGCGGCGCTCGTAGAGGTAGACGGCGTCGTCGGAGTGCGCGCCCGCAGTCAGGCCTACGTCGACCGCGCGGAGCTCGGCATGCCCGGGGACCTCGTCCGCGCGGACCTCCACGAAGCCGCCCTCGCCGAGCAGCATCGAGACATCGGATTCGAGCGCAAGCCGGGCATTCGCGAGATCGGTGCGGCCATCGCCGAGCGCTTCCGCGCCCAGGTCGCGCAGCGCGTGCCGGAGCCGGTCGAAGGCCTCGCTGCCCTGGGGCGTGAAGGCGGCGTCGCGATCGTCGGCGGTGAGCGTGCGCAGCTCCGAAGCGGCCCGGTGGGCGCGCTCGAGCGCACCGGACGGCGAAGCGAGCAGGGTGAGGGCAAGGAGGGTGTGCATGGCCCCGACCTTTGCAATCTCGCGACCGCGCGCAGGTCCAGCATTCACGCGGGATTGCGCGCGTTGCCCTTGCGTCCACGCAGACGCGCTGAGGTCGTCCGGACACGGCTGGCGACTTGCTCTAGAGTGCGCGCGCCATGGCTTCGTTCGCTGATCTCTCGCCGCAGAAGCTCGCGCGGGTGCGCGCATTCCTCACCGACTTCGACGGCACCCTCACCACCTCCGGGGAGCTGCGCGCGGAGACGCTGGGCGCGCTGGAGGAGCTGCGCGACTCGGGCATGCCCTGCGTGATCGTCACCGGCAGGCCGGCGGGCTGGGGCGAGATGATGGCGCGGACGTTCCCCGTGCACGGCGTCATCAGCGAGAACGGCGGGCTCTGGCACCGACGAAAGCCGGAGAGCGGCCGCATCGAGAAGGTCTTCATCGAGAAGCCGAGCGAGCGCGGCCCGAACCGCAAGCGCCTGGAGCGCGCGGTGGCCGAGGTGCTGCGCGAGGTCCCCGGCGCGCGGATGTCGACCGACAGCCCGTACACCGAGGTGGATCTCGCCATCGACTACAACGAGGACGTGCAGCTCGGTCAGGCCGCTGCGGCGCAGATCGAGCGCGCGTGTCGCAAGCGCGGGCTGCGCGCGGTGCGCTCGAGCGTGCACGTGAACGTGTGGGTGGGCCGCTTCGACAAGCTGCACACCGCGCGGCGCTACCTCGCCAACGAGCTCGACATCGACGCGCGCACGGCCGCCGCGAGCTGCCTCTACCTCGGCGACTCGCTCAACGACGCGCCGCTCTTCAAGGGCTTCTCGCTCTCGGTGGGCGTGGGCAACGTGCGCGACGTCTGGGAGCGGCTCGCGCACAAGCCGCGCTACGTGACGCAAGAACGCGAAGGGCAGGGCGCGCTTCGCGTGATGCGCGCGCTCGCCCGGGCCCGCGCGCGAAAGTCGGCCTAGTCCGCCAGGAACCCGGAACCAGGAACCAGGAACGAAATGGGCGTCCAAGTCGAGCTGTCGAAGGATCTCGCGCGGCACCTGCGCGCAGGCCACCCGTGGGTCTTCCGCAAGGCGCTCAAGCAGCCGCCGCGGATGCCCGCGGGAACCATCGTCGACGTGGCCGAGAACGGGCGCTTCGTGGCCCGCGGCTACTACGACCCGCTCTCTCCCATCGCCGTGCGCGTGCTCACCCGCGACGAGCGTGAGCCGATCGATCGCAGCTTCTGGAAGCGGCGCGTGGCCGACAGCCTCAAGCTCCGGCGCGAGCTGCTCGACCTCTCGCACACCGACTCGTTCCGGCTGCTCCACGGCGAGAGCGACATGCTGCCGGGCGTGAACGCCGACCTGTATGCCGGCTTTGCGGTGCTCAAGCTGTACAGCGCCGGGCTCACGCCGCACCGCGAGGCCATCGTGGCCGCGCTGCGCGACAACGTGCCGGACCTGCTCGGCGTGCTCGGCCGCGACGAGCTCTCCCGCGACGACGCCGAGGACGAGAGCGATCGTCCCGCGCAGGGGCGCCCGCTCTGGGGAAAGCCGCCGCCGCAGAAGCTGTGCATGACCGAGAACGGGATGAAGCTCTGGCTGGATCCGTACACCGGCCAGAAGACCGGCATGTTCCTCGACCAGCGCGACAACCGCCGCCTGGTGCGCGACCTCGCCAAGAACCGCAGCAGCGCGCTCAACATGTTCTGCTACACGGGCGGCTTCTCCGTCGCGGCGGCGCTGGGTGGGGCCAAGCGGGTGGTGAGCGTCGACTCCGACGCCGACGCGGTGGCGCTCTGCCGCGAGAACTTCGAGCTCAACGAGCTGGGGCCCGCGAACCACGAGTTCGTCGCCGATGACGCGTTCAAGGTGCTCGACCGCTACAAGGCCGAGGGCAGAAGGTTCGAGCTCATCGTGCTCGACCCGCCCGCATTTGCGAAGAGTCAACGTACGGTCGAAGCCGCCCTCGACGGCTACGCGAGCCTGAATCGCGCCGCCCTCGCTTTGCTCAGTCCCGGCGGACTCTTGTGCACGGCGTCATGTTCCGCGCGCGTCTCGGCCGAGGATTTCTTCACAGCAGTGAAGGAAGCCGCGTTCAAGGCGCGGGTGGACCTGCAACTCGTCCACCAGCGGTTCCAGCCGCCCGACCACCCTGTCCTGGCTCAGTTTCCCCAGGGCAGGTATTTGAAATTCTTTGTCTTTAGGCGGCCGGGCGGAGTGTGAAGGAAAGTGCACGCCCCGTGTCGGGGTTTGACAAATTGGCAGCATGTAGGGGAAGCTGCGCATCCCTCGTGGGCCGGAGTTCAACCGAGCGGTCAGGAGAACAATCGATGAAGCGGATCATGTCAGCGGCGCTGCTGCTCGTGGGAGCGGCGGCCTGTGGTGGTGGCGGTCAACCCAAGGAAATCGTCTACGCAGTCATCAATCCGACTACGGTCGCCGGCCCCAATGCGGACTGCAACCTCGGCGTGCAGAATGGCATCGTCGAGGTCAACTACAACACTGCGAACACGGCCCTCTTCTACCAGGGCGACGCAACCCACTGGTACCTCGACTTCACTGATCCTCTCAGTGGCAGCCCGGTGACCATCGAGGGCACGGCCAACGGGGGCACCTACACCTTCCAGGGCCAGAAGCAGGTCGAGGACCGGGCGCTCCAGAATGCGCAGACCGACGTGGTCAATCTCACCACGTACAGCATCACCATCAAGGACAGCGGCTCGAACAACGTCACGGGCACGTTCACGGTGGAGCAGAAGGAGACCTGCTCGAACGTTGGAAATGACAACACGGCCTGCAAGACCCAGTCGCCGCTTGCTCCGTCCGGAAACACCATCGATTGCATCACCCAGGGCAACATTCAGGGTTCCGAGATGCCCTCGCCCAAGTACTACACGGGCCAGCCCACGCCGGGCGGAAACGGCAGCCTGTGATTTCTGCCAAGACCTACGGAGACCATCCCATGAACAAGCTCATTTTTTCGGCGGCCGTGGCAGTTGTGCTCGCGGGTTGTGGCGGCGGTAACCCTGTGACGACCTACGCGGTCAACGAGGACAAGCAGGAGCTCGTGGCAGCGGGTACGAACGCCCAGTGCAGCGCCGCAGATCCTCAGTCGGAAGTGACCACGACCAACATCAAGGCGGACGCCATCCTCAGCCTCTGGACCGAGGCGGACAACACCGTCTACGCCGAGCTGGCGGGCAAGGTGTACACCGGCAAGAAGGGGAGCAGCAACAGCTACACCCTCACCGATTCGAAGTCGACGGAGAACACCACCCAGCAGAACGTGGACTCGATCACCAGCGACGTCTGGACGCTGACCTTCACGGTGAACGGCAACTTCGTCTCCGGCTCCGTGACCGAGGAGCAGCACTCCAGCTGCAATGGAAGCGCGTGCAACAACCAGCCGACCATTGACTGCATCTACACCACCAACCTGCGTGGTGAGCAGCTGCCCAATGACGGCGCGCTCGCGGGCTTGCCCACGCCGAGCGGCGGCTGATAGCCGAAGCAGTCCGTTGAAGATCGCGGCCGCCCTCCGGAGCTCCCGGTGAGGCGGCCGCGGTGTCTTCAGCGCGCGGCCGTCCGACCTGCGTCGCCGGCGCTGCCCGCAGCTGCGGGGAAGCCTGCGCGCATCCAGCTCACCACCTGGGCGATCTCACGCTGGGTGAGCTTGTTCTTGTACGCCGGCATGATCGCATCGCCGTTCTCGATCTGATCCCAGATGCGCGCGTCGCCCACGTACGGCACGAGCTGCTGCAAGTCCGGGCCGCGGATGGTGCCGCTGCCGTCGGCGCCGTGGCAGTGGAAGCACTTCGCCTGGGCTGCGCTGTAGCCGTTGAAGATGAGCGCCCCCGGGTCGTCGAGCTGCGAGCTGGGGATGGGCATCGGGCCCGCACAACCCGTGAAGGCCGCCGCGAGCAGAACCACCGACCAGGTGCTGGGGAGAACGCGCCGCATGCCCGGGATACGCGCGCGCCCGGACTCGGTTTCGTTCCCGAAAAATCGTATGAGTGGCTAGTCTGCGACGCCCAGGGAGGCCCCATGGCTGAAACCAAGATCGATGTCCGCACCGCAGACGGGACAATGGACGCCTACTGCTTCGCGCCACCGGGCGGAAAGCCTGCGCCGGTCGTGGTGCTGATCTCCGACGCGTTCGGCGTGCGCCCGGCGACGAAGGAGATGTGCGAGAAGCTCGCGGCCAAGGGCTACTTCGTGGTGATCCCCAATGTGCTCTACCGCTCCGGCAGCTTCGCGCCATTCGAGCCCGCGAAGGTGTGGACCGATCCCGGTGAGCGCCAGCGGCTCATGGGGATCATGCAGAAGGCCACGCCCGATGGCGTGATGAAGGACCTGGGGGCGCTCTTCGACGCGCTCACCAAGCAGCCCGGCGCCAAGCCCGAGAGGGTGGGGATGGTGGGCTACTGCATGGGCGGCCGGCTGAGCTTCCTGGCCGCGGCCGCGTTCCCGGAGCGCGTGGTGGCGGTGGCGGCAATCCATGCCGGGCGGGTGGTGACCGACGCGCCCGACAGCCCCCACAATCAGGCGGGCACGATCAAGGGTCGGCTCTACTTCGGCGTGGCCGACAACGACCCGAGCTTCACCCCGGAGCAGCAGACGCAGCTGAAGAACTCGCTCAACGCGGCCAAGGTCCGCTACGACCTCGAGGTCTACCCCGGCGCGAAGCATGGCTTCGCCATGGCCGACACCCCCGAGTACAACGCCGAGGCCGACGCCAAGCACTGGGAGCGGGTGTTCGCGCTCTTCGCCGAGACGTTGCCCAAGAGCTGATCGATGGGCGTCCTCTGTGACTACTTCGCGGCGAAGGGACGACGCGCTCGCGGCCGCGGCGATCGATCGCGACGGCGGCCCCGGCGCCGGCAGCATCCCGGGCAAGGGCATCGACCCTGTGGTGATGATGGGCACGCTGGAGTCGCTGCTCACCGGGGCGTCGGATGAGCAGGTCGCGAGCGATCCGCGCTCGGGCCACGCGGTCGCCGAGCGCGACGGCGGTGAGCGATTGGTGATCGCCCTGACCGATTCGCTGGCGGCCGCCCTGGCCGCCACCGACGCCAAGAAGCTGCACGCGGTCGCCAAGCCGTGGTGCGAGACCGAAGAGTTCTGGGGCCAGGGCGAGCCCGCAGTCGTGGAGAAGTTCCTCGCGGAGCTCGCGTCGCTCGCGCGTCGCGCCACGGATCGCGGCGAGCGGCTCTATTGCTGGGTCTGCGTCTGAGATGGTCCAGAAAGGTCAGTTCCTCGAGCGGCCCACGCTCATCCCCTCGGGCAAGTTCACGCTGGAGGGGCTGTGGCATCGCGGCACGGTGGCGCCGTCGGCGCTCCTGATTCCGCCGCTTCCGGGTGAAGGCTCGATGGACGCGGCCGCGCTCAACGAGCTCGCCTTCGCGCTCTCGCGCGCGGGACACCCCAGCCTGCGCTTCAACTTCGGTGGCATCGGCGCGAGCCAGGGCCAGTCGAAGACGCTCGCTGCGCAAGAGCGCGACGCGCGCGCCGCCGCCAAGCTCCTCCGCGAGAGCGCCGGGTTCGAGCCGCTGGCAGCGGTGGCCTTTCGCTCAGGGGCCAACGTGGCGCTGCGGTTGGTGGATTCGGCGACGAAGCTGGTGCTGGTGTCGCCGCCGCCCGAGCTGGATCTCGGCGATCTGGCGACCACGCCCGTGGAGACGCTCTTCGCCATCCCTGAAGCCGATCCCGGCAGGCCCCGCTGGGGCGAGCACTGTGCGCGAAGCGGCGATCGGCTGGCGCTCATTGAGGCTGCAGATCCCGCGTGGAATCGGGGGCTTCCGCAGCTGGCGCGCGAGGTCGTCCAGTTCCTGGACACCCCGTGACGCCGCACACGGCACCCGCGCGGCGCCGCTGATACACTTCTTCATGGTTTGCGGGACCCGCTGAAAGAACTTTCTTCGCGACTCGTACGTTCCAAGCAGCAGCGGCACCGGTGTGTGTGACGTCCGCGGAGGAAGCCCATGCGCAAGTCCGTCCTCGGGTTGGCACTCGTCCTGGGAGTTTGGGGATGTGAGCGCGCCAAGGCGCCCGCGTCGAGCACGCAGGTTCCGGTCGACCGGCCGATGCAGCTCTCGCAGAAGGACGCGCCGACGTCGGCGACCGACGACGACGCCATCGACGACGAGCGCGACGGCAAGGACTACGAGCTGGTGGTGAAGCTCAAGCCCACGGCCGACATGGACGCCGAGCTCAAGGCGCTCGACGACGCCGAGCCCGAGGACTTCCGCTGGAACAGCGTCGAGGGCGTGAAGGACGGCCTTGCGCTGGGCGATCTCGCCGGCGACGAGGACGTGGGCGAGGCGCTGGCGCGCATCCGCCAGGATCCGCGGGTGGAGTTCGCGGAGCCGCTCGTCGAGGTGCACGCGGACTTCGTGCCGAACGATCCCGAGTACAAGCAGCAGTGGAACCTCAAGGCGATCCACATGGAGGACGCCTGGGAGGAGACCCAGGGCGAGGGGGTCACGGTGGCCGTCATCGACACCGGCATCGCGTTCGAGGACTACGGCGAGTTCAAGCAGGTGCCAGATCTCAAAGGCATCAAGTTCGCCAAGGGCTACAACTTCGTCGCCGACAACGATCACCCCGACGACGACCAGGGCCACGGCACGCACGTGGCTGGCACCATCGCCCAGGCCACCAACAACGGCGAGGGCGTGGCGGGCGTGGCGTTCAAGGCCACGCTGATGCCGGTGAAGGTCCTCGACGAGAACGGCACCGGCAACTCCGCCGACATCGCCGACGCCATCTACTGGGCCGCGGACCACGGCGCGCAGGTCATCAACATGAGCCTCGGCGGCGGCGCGCCCTCGCAGGCCATGGGCGACGCGGTCGCGTACGCGCGCAAGCGCGGCGTGGTCGTGGTCTGCGCGGCCGGTAACGCGCGCCGCGGCATCGTGGAGTATCCGGCGGCCTATCCCGGCGCGGTGGCGGTGAGCGCGGTCGGTCCTTCCGGCGAGCTCGCGCCGTACTCCAGCTGGGGCAAGGAGATCGACATCGCGGCGCCCGGCGGCGACAAGAGCCAGGGCGAGCAGAACGGCATCCTGCAGCAGACGATTGATCCCTCGGAGCCGTCGCGCGCGGTCTACGCGTACTACCAGGGCACCAGCATGGCCACGCCGCACGTGGCCGGTGTGGCCGCGCTGCTCTACGGCGCGGGCGCCAAGGACCCGGACGCGGTCGAGAAGGCGCTCTTCGTCGGCGCCGAGGCCAGCGCGCAGGGCGGCTGGAACGACCGCAAGGGCCACGGCCTCTTGAACGCGCACGCGTCGCTGGCGGCGCTCAAGGGCAAGACGGTCGCCCACGAGCCCGAGGTGGCCCAGGCCGACGTGACCGACGAGGGCACGTTCTCGGTGCTCGACGAGGCCGCCGACTCCACGGGCGCGCTCATCAAGTTCGGGCTCGCCGTGGCGATGGCGTTCGGCGTCGCGGTCACGCTGCGCAAGCGCGAGCGCGGCACGCTCAGCCCGGCGCTGCTCACGGCGCTGCTGCTCTCGGCCGCGGGCCTGTGGTTCTTGCCCAAGCCCGAGTCGCACGGCGCGGCAGCCACGGCGCTCAAGCTCATCGAGATCCCGTTGCCGGATTGGGGCAAGTGGCTCTTCGGCCCGGGGCGCGCGTCGCCGCTGTTCTACTCGGCGCTGATCCCGTTCGGCCTCTCCATCGTGGGCTACTTCTGGAAGCCGTCGCGGCCGGTGATGGCGGGCGTGTGCTTCGGCTTCGCCTCGTTCCTGGCGTACTGCGCCTGGAGCGGCGCGCCGGCCATCGCCTGGATGCCGCTGCGCGTGATGGCGCTGCCGTTCCTCATCGTGAACGTGGTGCTCTGCCTCTTCTTCGGGCGCGCCCTGCTCCGCAAGGAGGCGGCATGAAGTTCTCGGGCAAGGTGGAGAAGGTCGACCTGGGCGCGGGCGCGTTCGTGCTCGTCGCCGACGATGGCCAGCGCTACGAGCTCACCGGCGGCGACCGCGGCATGAAGAAGCCCGGGCAGCGCTTCGAGATCGAGGGCGACGTCGACGCCAACGCCATGAGCAGCGCCATGGCCGGCCCTGTGCTGCGCGTGAAGAGCTACCGCGCGATCTGACCGAGCGAGTGCGTGGCCCAGGCCACGAGCACCATCGCCACGGCCGAGACGATGGCCGCGGCGGTCCAGCCGCGGAGCTGGCGCGAGAGGTCCGCGGGGGGCGTCCACGGCTGCGGCTCGACGGGCCGCCGCGAGCGCCATGCTGCGTACAGCAGCGGCGCCGTGAGCACGACGCCGAGCGCGAACAGGCCCAGGAGCTGGAGCTTCTCCGGCGGCGCTTCGTCCTTCGCGTCGCCGGCGACGAAGTAGAGCCCGGTGGCGAAGAGGTTGTTCGCGGCGTGCGCGGCCATGCTCACCCAGAGCGAGCGCGTCCAGAAGACGAGCAGCCCGAACACGATGCCCAGCTCCATGCGCGCCAGGAAGCCGATCGGGTCGAGGTGGATCAGCGAGAACAGCGCGGCCGTGATGGCGATGGCTCCTGCCGGTCGCAGGGAGCGCGCGAGGCTCGGCTGGAGCACGCCGCGGAACATCGTCTCCTCGCCGAGTGGCGCGGCCAGCACCACGGCCAGGACGATCACCGCCTTCTGCCAGCCGTGCGCATTGCCAAAGGCGTGCGCCGCGAGATCGAAGAACTTCGAGATCGCGGGCCAGCGCGCCTCCACCCAGGTGCGGACCAGGACCTCGAGCGTCCCCGCCAGCGGGTAGTTCGCCAGCCCCACCAGGAAGCCCAGCGCCACGTGGAGGGGCCGCGGGCGCGAGAGCCCCAGCCAGCTCGCCGGGTCGCCGCGGAATGCGCAGACGAGCAGCCAGGCCGGCGCGAAGAAGGTGAAGGCCTCCGTCCACAGCAGGCCCAGGGGCAGGCTGGCCAGCTGCATCAGGCTCCCCAGCACCACCGCAGCGAACGCCGAGACCGCCAGCAGCGCCAGGGCCATGCCGGCGGTCGGGGCAGGGGATGGAGCGGGCGCCGGCACGGACGGAGTGTCCATTCGCGGCACGATGGGCAGGCAGGCGGGCGCCGTCAAGGTAGAAGGCTTTGACCCGGGGACGAGATCGGCTATATGTGCGCCCCTTCGTCACTGCCGGGCCATGCAGGGCCTGCAGATTGCCGCGGCGGCCGCGCCGAAAACCGGCCTCGCAGCAGGAACTTTAGGAGACGTGTCATGGCCTGGAAGTGCGACATCTGTGGCAAGGCCCCGCTGGTGGGCAACAACGTCAGCCACGCCAACAACAAGACCAAGCGCAAGACCTACCCCAACCTCCAGAAGCTCCGGGCGATGGTTGAGGGCAAGCCCACGCGCGTGCGCGCGTGCACCCGCTGCATCAAGGCGGGCAAGGTCTTCAAGGCGGCCTGATCCAACTTTTCAGTGTGACTGCGGGGAGCGGCCAGCCTGGTCGTTCCCCGCGGCGCATTGCGGGCTTCGTTTTTTACAGCCAGGGGGCGGGCGGCTAAGCTGAGCCGCGGCTGGCGCCGTTGCGCCAACCGCGAGGTTCTCTTGGCCGAGCCCTACCGCATCCGCCCAGCGCGCCGCGGTGACCGCGAAAGCATCGCCGCCCTGCTGGCGGAGGTGGGCTACCCCAACGCCTGCGACTCGGCGACGCTGTCCTGGGTCATCTCGCATCCAGAGATGGAAGTGCACCTCGCGGTTGATCCCCTCGACCGCGCGGTGGGCATGGTGAGCCTCTCGCACCGGCCGCAGCTCAAGCTCAAGGGGCGCATCGCCACCATCGACGAGCTCATCGTCCTGCCGAGCTGGCGCAAGAAGGGCATCGGCAAGGACCTGCTCCAGCGCGCGGTGACGCGCGTGAAGGTGCTGGGCTGCAAGCGGCTGGAGATCAACACCCTCGACCGCGCGGGCTCCGCGTCGTTCATGAAGAAGCTGGGCTTCGTGGAGATCGACTCCACGGTGATGCGCCTCGAGGACCTCGAGCGCGTGCGCTGAACGTCGGCGCTACTCCGCGAACGGCTTGGTCACGTCGGCCACCGGCGGCGGCGCGCCCACGGCGGCGTTGCGCGAGTCGCCCAGCAGCTTGCGGATGAAGCCGAAGGTCTTGTTCTCCTCGGCGGTGGCAGGCTGGAAGCGCACGCCGATGTAGCCGGGCTTTCGCCAGGCCACCACCGCGCGGATGGGCAGGGGCTGCTCGCCGAAGTCGAGGTGCACCAGCAGCTGGTCGCCGATCTCGTAGTACTTGATGACCTGGATGCAGAGCCCGCCGGTGCCGTGCTGGCCGGAGTAGGTGGCCAGCGACTCCGCGAGCGATGCCGAATCGGTGAACTTGAGGGTGATGGTGGCGGCGAGCCCGGACGTCGGCGAATCAGCCATGCGCGGCAAGATAACACGCGCGGTCGGTTTCTGGCCTGGGTGCGAAGCGCGGATTAGCGTCGGCGCATGGCGTCGAAGAGCAAGCCCGCATCCAAGAAAGCCGCATCCCCCAAGGCCGCCGCGAAGGTCGCTTCGCCGACCAAGCCGCGCCGCTGGCGCTGGGTCGCAGCGGGGCTCTTCGTCATGGCCGCGGCGGTCGTCGTGCACGCGTTCGCCACCCTCCCCGACGCCGACGAGATCGCCCGCCTCGCCAAGCGCCCGCCGCACTCCACCGCGCTCATCGACGCGCGCGCTCGCGAAGCGGAAAAAGAAGGTCACCGCTTCACGAAGCAGCAGCGCTGGGTGCCCCTGGGCGAGGTGGCGCCGGAGCTGGTGTCGTGCGTCATCGCCAGCGAGGACGCGCGCTTCTTCCTCCACGACGGCGTCGACGTCGCCCAGATGAAGCAAGCGGTGGAGAAGGACCTGCGCACGCACCGCTATGCGCGCGGCGCCTCCACGCTCACCCAGCAGCTCGCGAAGAACCTCTGGCTCACCGAGAACAAGAGCCTGCTCCGCAAGCTGCAGGAGGCCGTGCTCGCCGAGCGCCTCGAGGACGCGCTCAGCAAGGAGCGCATCCTGGAGCTCTACGTGAACGAGGCCGAGTGGGGCGAAGGCATCTTCGGCGTGGAGGCCGCGAGCCGCGCGTACTTCAACCGCGAGCCGCGCGCGCTCACCCTCGCCCAGAGCGCCATGCTCGCCGCCATGCTGCCTGCGCCGCGCCGCCTCTCGCCGCGCACCGACGCCGCCGAGCTCTTGCCCCGCGCCCGCCACGTGCTCGAGCGCGTGGCCGACGAGCACCTCGCCACGCCCAAGGCCCTCGCGCTCGCGCGTGAAGAGCTGGAGCGCACGCTCGCGCCGGGGGAGCGTCGTCAAGCAAGTATGTAGAAATCGCCTGACGCGACGCGCAAAGTTGTCGGGCTCTCCATTACTTGTTGGCCCCGCACCGGGCCGATACTCTCACCAGGTTGAAAAACATTGGTGTCGTGAGAGCGGGAGGGCGCTGCATGACGGCTCGTCGAAGGCTGATGTCCTGGGTTGTGGTGGGTTGGGCGCTGGGGTTCGCGGGAAGCGCCTCCGCGACAAACGCCAAGCTCGAAGACGCGAAGGCCAAGCTGGAGCGGCTCCAGTACTCGAGCGCGGCCGAAGAGCTCAAGCAGGCGCGCCAGGCAGACGGGCTCTCCCACGACGACCTCTTGCAGATCCTCGAGCTGCAAGGCGTGACCGCCGCCGCGCTTGGTCGCAGCGAGGAGGCGGAGCAGTTCTTCCGCGAGCTGGTGGTGCTGGCGCCGGACTTCAAGCTGCCCAAGCGCTGGGGCCCGAAGATCCAGACGGCGTTCTTCGGCGCCAAGAGCTGGCTCGACGATCAGCAGCCCATGTCGCTCAGCCGCCAGGCGCCCCAGCAGCTCGACGGCAAGATCGTGGGCGTCCAGCTCCAGCTCGGGCCGGATCCGCTGCAGCTCGTGCGCCGGGTGCGCGTGCACCTCATGCCCGAGGGCGCGAATGCTTCCGTCGAGACGCGCGAGACCAGGGCGCCCGCGGCGGTGACGGTGGCCGTCGCGCCAGGGGCCACGGTGCGCTGGTGGGCCGAGTCGCTCGGCGTCCACGGCGAGGTGCTCCAGGTCCTCGGCAGCAAGGACGCGCCCGTCACCGATCACCTCGAGCCGCCCGCCCCTGCGCCGAGCGCGCCGCCGGTGCCGCTCGCGGCCGGGGAGCCGGCGCCCAAGCCCAGCGGCGGACTCGAGCCGTCGAGCAGCGTGGAGAAGCAGGCCGCCGGCGGTGAAGCGCCCATGAGGCCTCTGGCGTACGTGCTGATGGGGGTGGGCGCCGCGGCGCTGGTCACGGGCGCGGTCTTCGCGACCCAGGTCTCCAGCGCGCACTCCAAGCTCGACCACCCCGAGCTCGACGCCAATGGCCACGTCGTCGGCATCACCCAGAAGGACGCGCAGTCGCTGGTGGACCAGTCCAAGTCGCAGGCGGCCATCGCCAACATCTGCCTCATCTCCGGCGGCGTGCTCGCTGCGGGCGGCGGCGCCGTCTACGTGTACGGCATGCTCAATCCCTCGAGCCCGGGCAGCGGCGGCGGGGTGGGCGTGGGAGGCCGGTGGTGAGCATCGCGATCTCGAGTCGGGGGTTCTCCATGAAGACAGCTGCTCCGTGGCTCTTGGGCGTTTCGCTCGCGCTGGCTGGTTGTGGTGGTGCGACGCTTCCCAACCAGCCCTTCGCGTGCACCGCCAACGCCGACTGCGCGGCAGGCTTCATCTGCCAGCAGGGCGTGTGCGTGTCCGCGGCCATCGCGGCCGGCTCCACCAACGCAGCCAGCGGCAGCGGCGCGAGCTCCAGCGGGAGCACGACCACGAGCACGACCGAAGGCGCGTCGAGCAGCGGCAGCAGCACCAGCGCGTCGACGACGAGCACCACATCGAGCAGCAGCACCAGCGCCACCGCGTCCTCGTCGTCGGGCAGCAGCAGCACCGCGAGCACGTCGAGCAGCGGGAGCGGCAGTGGCAGCACGGGCGTCGCGTCCACCGGCTCGTCGAGCAGCACCACCTCGACGACCAGCAGCGGCTCGTCCAGCGCCACCAGCAGCACCGGGAGCTCCTCGAGCTCTTCGTCGACCACGTCCACATCGAGCACCGGCTCCACGGGCTCGAGCGGCTCCAGCGGGAGCACCGGCAGCACCTGCGGCAGCGGCGAGGGCACGCTCACCGCGGACGTCTACCTCGAGGTGGGCAGCGGCGACGACTACCAGGCGGTGGTGGCCGTGGCGGGCGGCACGCCGGTGATGCGCATGCACGCCGCGACCCCCTTCATCTGGAACGAGGAGCAGGGCAAGACCTGGTACACGTTGAACAACACCATCAGCCAGGGGTCAGGCACCACCCAGAGCTACTCGCTCTGCGTGCCGGCCGGGGACTACACCCTGCAGTTCTGGGACGTGTGCGGCGGCGGCGGGTCGTGCAGCTCCGGCTTCGGCTTCAACGCCGGCACGCCGCCGGCCACCGCCTACGGCTCCGGCTGGGAGGTCGGCGACCCGTCGCGCGTGGTGAGCGTGACGGTGGGACAGGAGACGCGGGTGCGGCTGAACCAGACCAAGACCAACGTCCCCACCTGGGACAACTTCTATGGGACCTACGCGACCTGGTCGTACGGCGACTGCAGCGGCGGCCAGAGCTGCCCGGGTTTCGCCACTTGCTACCAGGGCACCTGCGTGGACACGGGCTACGACTTTCACAACTGCGGCACGGGGGGCAGCGCCTGCACCGGCGGCACCGCCTGCTGCGCAGGCGTGTGCAGCGACGAGTCCTCGGACAACAACAACTGCGACGGCTGCGGCGTGGTCTGCGGCCCGGGCACCACCTGCACCAGCGGCGTATGCACGCCCAACGATGGCACCTGCGGCGTCCTCACCGCCGAGGTGGGCACCGACTCACCCGCCGACCCCACCAACTACCAGGGCATCTTCGCCGTCGCGAACGGCACCCCCGACGAGAACACCGGCCCCGGCGTGTACTGGAACGTGGAGAAGAACAAGACTTGGTACACGTTGGCCTCGCAGATCTTTACCGACCCGTACCTGCGCTACGTGTACTCGGCGTGCGTCCCGCCGGGGAGGTACACCCTGCAGATGTGGAACGACGGCTGCGTGAACAACCAGGGCGGCTGCGGCACCTTCGACAACGGCATCCCGCCCAACCCGGTGTACGTCTGGGAGATCGGCGACGCCACCCTGAGCCTCCCCGTCACCACGGGCAGCGTCACGGCGGTGAACGTGATCAACTCGCTGAAGCACGTGCCCACCTACGACAACTTCTACGGCGCGTACGCGCTCTGGAGCTATGGCGGCTGCGGCACCTACTGCCCGCCCAGCGGCGGTTGCTCGTCGGAGACCTGCGCACTGGGCACCACTTGCCTCCAGGGCGCCTGCCACGACACCACGCACGACATCCTCGCCTGCGGTACTGCCGGCAGCGCTTGCCCCACTGGCCAGCTCTGCTGCAGCAGCACATGCACCGACAACGGCAGCGACGACAACAACTGCGGCGAGTGCGGCATCGTCTGCACGGGCGGGCAGCACTGCGTCACTGGACAGTGCCAGTGATCGTAGAACGGGCCGCGTCGGATCAGCGCTAGGATACGGACGTGCAAAACGCGGGAGCCCTCTCGATCAGCGACGCGTTCGCGGGCCCGCGGCAGCTGGGCCGCTACACGCTCCTCGTGAAGCTCGCCACCGGCGGCATGGCCGACATCTTCCTGGCCAAGCAGCGCGGCGCGCAGGGCTTCGAGAAGCTGGTGGTGGTGAAGCGGATCCTGCCCAACTACGCCGCGGATCCCGAGTTCGTGGGCATGTTCCTCGACGAGGGGCGGCTGGCGGCGCACCTCACCCACCCGAACATCGTCCAGACGTTCGACCTCGGCGAGGACGCCGGCAGCTACTTCATCGCCATGGAGTACGTGGCCGGCGAGAGCCTGGTGGCCATGGCGCGCGCGGCCCGGCTCAAGGGCAAGCTCATCGACGACCGTTTCTCGGCGCGGCTCATCTCGCAAGCCGCCGTGGCGCTGGATCACGCGCACCGCCAGACGGATGTGATGGGCAGCCCACTGAACATCGTCCACCGCGACGTCTCGCCGCAGAACCTGCTCGTCACCTACGACGGCCAGCTCAAGGTCGTCGACTTCGGCATCGCCAAGGCGGCGAACCGCGCCACCCAGACCGGCGACGGCCAGGTGAAGGGGAAGATCACGTACATGGCGCCGGAGCAGCTCCGCGGCGACCAGGAGGTGACCGGCCAGGCCGACATCTTCGCGCTCGGCGTGGTGCTCTTCGAGCTCGTCACCGGCACGCGGCTGGTGGAGGGCGGCGACCAGGCGCGGGCCATCTCGCTCATCGGTGGCAACGCGCCCATGCCGCTGCCCTCGGAGCGGCGGCCCGATCTCGACGCAGAGCTCGACCGGATCATCGGCCGGGCCATGAAGAAGGATCTCGGCGAGCGCTACAAGACCGCGGGCGAGCTTCACGCCGACCTCGAGGCCTGGCTGGGCACGCACCAGGTGACGGCCGCGGAGATCTCCGCGTTCGTGCGCGAGCTCTTCTCCGACAAGATCGCCAAGCGCAAGGAGATCATCGAGAAGGCGCTGAAGGGCGAGTTCGAGGCCAAGGGCGAGGTGGGCGTCGCGGAGGCCAAGAGCGGCGGCTCCATGCCCGACGGCACCGCCTACGTGCACGAGCCCTTCGCGGCCATCCAGCGTCAGCAGCGCATGAAGGTGCTGGCCGGCATCGGCGGCGGCGCGGCGCTGCTCATCGGCGTCGGCGTCTTCGCGTTCGGCCACCATGGCTCGGAGCCCGACCCGCAGCGAAAGCCGCCCATGGTGGCGACGCCCGCTCTCGCTCCCGCTCCCAAGCCGGCGGAACCCACGCCCGCGCCGCCAGCACCTGCGCCGACGCCGACGCCAACGCCGGTCGCTGCGACTCCCAAGCTCACTTCGACGCCCGCGCCCGCTCCGACACCAACGCCCGCTCCGACGCCGACGCCCATCGCCGTGGCGCCGAAGCCTGCGCACGTCTTCCGTGCGCGGCCGGGGAAGCTCTCCATCGACACCACGCCGTGGACCGAGGTCTTCTGGCGCGGCAAGAGCCTGGGCCAGACGCCGCTCATCGGCGTGGACTTGCCGCCCGGCTCGCAGCGCCTGGTGCTCAAGAACCCGGGCGAGAAGATCGAGCAGACCGTCGAGGTCGAGATCAAGAGCGACCAGACGACCGCCAAGCGGCTGCGGCTCCAGTAGCCGTTAACCGATCAGTTTCAAACCCGCAGGCAAGCTCTCGCCCAAGACGATGCCGCCGAGTTCGTGCCACGCGCACGTCACGTGCTCGAGCGCGTGGCGGACGAGCAACTCGCCACGCCCAAGGCTCTCGTCTCGCGCGGGAGGAACTGGAGCGCACTCTGGGCGGCCCTCGGCCCTCTTCGCCGGAGTCCCGATGGTGCTCCGGTTCGGCCTGCGAAAGCGCGCGGCTCGTCGCGAACGCGACATCGCTCGCATATTGAGTCACGAGGCACGCGGCGGTCGCTTCACTCGCCGACCACATCGACGGGTTCAACAACCCAGCCCGGAGACACTCGCATGTCGATTACGCGAGCTCACTCGAGTGTGAATTGAGAGAACCGGTCGCTGCACAAGCTGCATAATCAAACGGTCACAAAATCGGGGCAGGATCAGGCGAAGACACGTTGACTTCTGTCTCCGCCCCTGCAGACGATCGCAAGAAGAATGGGAGGACTCCGCAACCATGCGACAGGTTTCGTTCGGGGGTACGGTCCCGAGTCTTGTCTTGTTGACCTTGGCGGGGTGCGTCGTCCAGCCGCCACACTGCACGCAGGATTCTGACTGTCGCGCGGGCGCCTCTTGCGACACGCAGCACTTTAGTCCAGGGGTCTGCTTCGAGCGCAGCTCAAGTTCGGCATCTTCTGGACCAAGTACGATTGGTTCGTCGAGTGCTATTGGCGCTTCGTCGAGCGGGAGCAGCGGAGGACCGAGCGACAGCAGCGCAATCGGAACGAGTTCGTCGAGTTCCAGTGGAAGCTCCTATTCCACGAGCGCCTCAGGAACGACAACTGCAACTTCAACCGAAACGGCAGCATCGAGTGGCGCAGTCAGCTCGAACAGCAGCATGGGTGGCACAGGCGGATCGACAAGCGTGGCCAGCGTGAGCGTGGGATCAAGTGCCGGCGCCAGCAGTGGAACCAGCGGTTCGGGAAGCGCAGTTTCGAGTGGCTCCACAGGCGCTGGGCCTCCTGTGATCTCGATGTTCACGGCAACCCCGAATGCAATCACCGCGGGCGATTCCAGTCTGCTGTCCTGGACCGTAGCTGGCGCGACGCAGGTCACTCTTGACCCTGGCTCGATTGCGGTTGCTGGCTCGTCTTATTCCGTCTCGCCAAGCATCACGACCACGTACGTGCTGACTGCATCCAACAATTCAGGCACGGTCAGTTCGAGTGTCGTCATGACGGTCTATCCTGTAGACAACGTCACAGTTTATCCCTCAATTGCAAGTATGAATACCGAAGGTGTTCGGGACTTTGTGGCCAACTCGTCTGGTGGGGTCACGTGGTCCGTCGATGAGGCGCCCAATGGCGGTGCGATCGACGCGACTGGGTACTACACTGCACCTTCGGAGGCTGGCGTCTTTCATGTAAGAGCAACCAGCAGCGTCAACCCCCTGGTGAGCAAGACTGCAGTCGTAAGTGTTTATTTCTCGGATGCCGGGACTCTAGACTACGAGTTCGGTTACGAAGGTACAGTCTCAATTCGTGGCCCCGATGACGCGGGCTTCATCGCTTCATCTGTACTGGTCGATCCCAACCATTTACTCCTCATCGTCGGAAGCGCCCCCGGAAGTCAACAAGGCCTTGCTGTGCGCTTCTTCCTCGACGGCGGGTTGGACTCGACGTTTGGAGCGCCAGCAACGCCCGGCTACGCACTACTGGGGTCCGGTACGCCCGTTCGACCGGCTCCATTGGGATTTGGCTACGCCGTACCCATGAAACCCAGCAGCGGCAAGGCCTACATGTACGACCAAATTTCAATATTTGGTTCTGTCAACCGAATAGATCTTTCGTCGGTCTTGCCAACGCAGGGAGTGTTTACTGATAGCGCACCCGGAAGCCAAGGGTATGGGAGCGTATTCATCTCAGGATACGGCGGTAATGCCTATGTCGCGAGCGTTCAACTAGACGGAGGCTTAAATCGCCAATTCGGCGACGGAGGCATTGTTTCAATCTCCGTCAATTCGCCCGTCTATATAGCGCCGCGGTCGGACTGGGGAGTTGTGGCAGGAACCGCGTTCGGATCTTGGTACGACTGGCAGATTTCGCCAGGTGGAGCGACCTCGTCGCTTGCACCGGTTTTCGTCCAGCCGAACGCGTATGCGGGGCCATTGACAAGCTTCATGGGCGGCCGATTCGTATTCTCGGCACTCCAAGGGTCTGGCACCCAAGCTTCGTCCGTTCTGGGGATGCTTTCCCCAGATGGTGGTTTAGACCCGTCCTTTGGTGATGGAGGCTTACTAGCTTTACCGGACATGCCCAAGTCTGCTCCAATCTCGCTGTTTACGGACGACCGCGGCGAAATCGAATCCGCGTGGTCTTCCAGCGGGTGCGCGGTCGCGCAATACCTCGCGGACGGCCAACCCGATCCGGCATTCGGGGGCGGGACGGTGGTTATGGAAAGTCTGCCCGGAGAGGTTCTGACGACGTGCGGAGGACTCGTGCAGGGCAAATTGGGTGAAACGTTGGGCGTTGCGAATTGCGCCGACGGGTCGGCTATCTTGTTCGCGATTTGGCACTAACAGTTAACGCTAGCCTACAAGAATGGAACCGCAGGGGACCCTAGGGGCCCTCAGCCAAGAAGCCTAAGACCCGCAGGCAGGCTCTCGCCGAACACGCGCGCCTCCTCGGCTTGCTCGAGCTGCACGCCCTCGCGCACCGCATGCAGCCATGGCTCGGGCGACTTCGCCAATTCGAGTCGCTTCGCCACGCGCTCGCGCAGCTCCGGTGCGAGGTCGCGGGCGCGATCGCCGGTGGCACGCGCGAGCAGCATGGCCGCGAAGGGCACGGTCTCCACCTGGGCGGCGTCGAGCGCGAGGATGCGCTCCAGCCACGCCTCGGCAACATCCGGTGTGACCACCGTGTGCGCCGAGCCGAAGAATGGCTTGCGCGCGCCAAGCCGGCCGATGGACCAGGCCAGCGTGGACGCGCCCGCGAACGGCTTGGCGTCGCTGGCCTTCGCGGCGCGCACGGCGTCGAGCCGCGCGAGGAGGATCTCGCCCAGCTCCTGCTTCTCGCGCGCCCCGAGGCGCTCCAGGCTCGCCGCGAGCCGCACCATCTCTTCGGAGCCCTGCGGCTGCACGCCCTTGGCCTTCGTCGGCTTCGCGCCGGGGACGGGCAGGCGCAGGTGCGGCGCGAGCTGGGCGTAGATCACGCGGTGCGCGGCTTCGTCGAGCCCGCCGGCGATGCGGCGCCACATCACCCACCACTCGGTCCAGTTGGGCGTCTCGGTGTGGAACTGCAGCGCCGGCTCGAAGACCTTCCAGGTCTCGCCCGCGCGCCAGGCATCGAGCGGCGCGCCGAAGCCCGGCCGCAGCGTGAAGCCCGTGAGCTGGCACCACACGCGCTCGTGATCCGCGGAGCGACGCCGACGGCCCATGCCCGCGTGCAAAGCGCTCCAGAGCTCGCGACACACGGCGGTCGACCAGACCTCGCGCGGGCCGAGCGCGCGCTCCAGGTTTCGAAACAAATCCTTTACATCGCGCGGGGACACCGGCATCGGCTTCTTGCCGTACACGCGCTCGACGAGCTCGCGACCCTCTTCGAACTTGGCGGGCAGCGGCTCGACGCGCGTGTCGCCTTCGCGTGCCGCCGCGCCGCGCAGCTGGAACTCGAGCTTCCAGCGCAGCTCCGATCCACCCGGGCCCTTGTCGGACACGAGGAAGAGCTCGAGCGTTCCCAGCTCGCTGAGCCGCGACACCATCCGGACCGGCACCTGGCCCTGAAGCCCATTCGGCGCGCCGAGCACGGTCTGCAGCGCGGGCAGCGCCTCGAGCTCGTCGCCGAGCGGCAGGAGCTCGCCGGCTGCGCGCGCCGCATCGCCGGTGGACGAGAAGAGCTCGAAGCGCACCGGCTCGTTGAGGCGCAAGGCGAAGGTGCGCTCCAGCGGCACTTCGACGCCTTCCTCTTGCCGACGCGGAACCACGCAGAGCGCCTGGGTCTTGCCGTCCTTCTCCACGCCCACGAAGTACGCGCGCGCCGAGCCGCCGCCGATGCGCACGCCCTCGCCGCGACGCACGCGGCCAAACCAGCTCGCGCCCCGCGCGACGGCGAGATCCAGGTCGTCGTGCTTGAGCAACTTCACGGGCGGTGAACCCGGGAACCAGGCGTTCACCACCTCGAGCAGGCGCGTCTGGAGCAGCTTGGCGTTGAACACACCGCCATTGAGCAGGATCGCGTCCGGCCGCGGCAGCTCGACGAGCGGCTCGTTGAGCGCCTCCGAGACCGCGCCCGCGTGGCGACGCAGGAAGGCCACGATGTGCCGGGAGATGGCCGCGTCGGCTGCGTAGGGCAGGCCGAGCTCTTGAATCGCGGCGCGTCCTGCGCGCGCGGGCGCGGCGTCTCGCGGCACCTGCGGAAAGAAGCCTTCGACGATGCGCTGGCGGACCTCGTCGCGCGCGAGCTCGGTCTTGAGCGTGCCGCCCACGAGCTTCGAGCCGCGGCCGACGACAGCCACCGTGACCTTGTCCGGGCCGTCGTCGGCGAGCAGCTTCTCCTTCGCGTCGCGCGCGGCGGCCACGAGCATCGACCACTGCGTGGCGTCGAGCTTGTGCAGACCCACGAGCCGCTCTTCGCACGCGCGCGCGAGGAGCATGTCCATGTTGTCGCCGCCGAGCATCAAGTGATCGCCCACCGCGATGCGCGTGAGCTTGGGCCGGCCGTCGACGAATGCCGCGTGAATCAACGTGAGGTCCGTGGTTCCGCCACCGACATCGACCACGAGGATGAGCTTCGCGCCGCCCAGCGCCGCCTCGAGCGCGCGCTCGTGCCGCGAGAGGAAGTCGTAGAACGCGGCCTGCGGCTCTTCGACCAGCACGAACTTGGGCAGGCCTGCTTCCTGTGCGGCGCGGATGGTGAGCTCGCGCGCGACCTCGTCGAAGCTCGCGGGCAGGGTGAGCACCAGCTCCTGCTCGCCGAGCGGGTGGTTCGGGAACTTGCGATCCCACGCGTGGCGCAGGTGCTCCAGGTAGCGCGCGCTCGCGGTCACCGGCGACACGCGCTCCACTTCCGCCGGCGCACCCCATGGCAGGATCGGCGAGGTGCGCTCGACCGCAGGATTCGCGAGCCAGCTCTTCGCGCTCGCGACCATGCGTCCGGGTACGCGCGCGCCCTGCGCCCGCGCGAACTGGCCCACCACGTACGGCGGCTCGCTCCAGGGCAGCTTGGTGGCCCCTTCGGCGAGCTCGTGCGGTCCGGGCAGGTACAGAAAGCTGGGTAACAGCGGCAGCGGCTGAACCTGGCCCGGCCCGACGAGCTGCTCGACGCCCAGCACCTCCACATGCGCGCCCGTGCGCTCGGTGTCCGCGAGCGCGAGCACGGTGTGCGTGGTGCCCAGATCGATGCCGACGACGTAGCGTGAGGCCATGTTAACGAACTTGTTTCAATTACTCGGCGCCGCGGAGGCGCACGTTGAACTCGAGCTTCCAGCGCTGATCGGAGCCGGGCTTGCGCGAGGGCGTGGCGGAGAGCGCGAGCGTGCCCGTCGCAGTCACGGCCGCGTGCAGGTGCACGGGAATGACCTCGCCCGCGGGAGCGCCGTCGGCCGGGAGCGTGGCGGCGATGGGCGCGACCTCTTCGAGCTCATCATCCGACCAGCGCTCGAGCGTGGTGCCCACCTGGTCGTCCGAGCGACGCGCGCTGGCGAAGAAGCGGAACTCCACCGGCTCGCCGACGACCAGGCCGAACTCCTGCGTGCCCAGCTCCACGTCGGTGCCTTCCTCCATGCCGAACGGCGCCACGCACACGGCCTTGATGGGCGGCGCGATCCCGGGGACCGCGGGCATCGCGCTCTCCACGCCCACGTAGTAGCTGCGCGCGATGCCGCCGCGGATGCGGATGCCCTGGCCGGCGCGCACGCGCGCGTAGGCCGCTGCGCCCCGCGCGACCGCGAGGTCCAGGTTCGCGCCCTGAAGCACGCGCATCGCCGGCGCACCTTCCGCCTTCAGCCAGCCATTCACGACGTCGACGATGCGATCCTGCAGCGCCTGCGCCTTGAAGACGCCGCCGTTGAAGAGGATCGCCGTGGGGTGCAGGAACGTGGCGTTCGTGGGCTGCGCGGGCGCGGCCGGAACCTGCGAGAGCGCGCCCACCTGCCGCGAGAGGAAGCTCGCCAGGTGCCGGGTGACGGCGGGATCCTGTGCGTAGGGCAGGCCGAGCTGCGTCAGGCCCACGCGCCGCGCGACGGCCGGCTTCGCGTTCGCTTCCACGCGCGGGAAGAAGCCATCGACGAGCAGCTGCAAGAGCTCGTCGCGCGTGAGCTCGGTGCGAATCGTTCCGCCCACCAGCTTCGTGCCGCGGCCGGCGACGGCGATGGGCGCCTTGTCGAGCTTGGCATCTGCGAAGAGCGCTTCCTTCGCGGCGCGCGCGCCGTGTTGGAGTCCGTGGAACTGCCAGGTGTCGAGCTGCTTGCCCTGGGCCTCGAGCTTGGTCTTCACCGCGTGCGCGAGCGCGAGGTCCATGTTGTCGCCGCCGAGCAGCAGGTGATCGCCCACCGCCACGCGGTGCAGCACGAGGTTTCCCTGCTCCTCGAGCACGGCGATGAGCGAGAAGTCGCTGGTGCCGCCGCCGACGTCGCAGACCAGGAGCACGTCGCCGACTTTCAGATCCTTGCGCCACGAATCGCCGCGGCCCTCGAGCCAGGCGTAGAGCGCGGCCTGCGGCTCCTCGAGCAGGGTGATCTTGGGCAGGCCCGCGAGCGCCGCGGCCTCCACGGTCAAGTCGCGCGCGACGGCGTCGAAGCTCGCGGGCACGGTGATGACGACGTCTTGCTCCTCGAGCTTCTGCTTCTTGTGCTCGGCCTCCCAGGCCTCGCGCAGGTGCGAGAGGTAGCGCGCGCTCGCGGCCAACGGCGAGAGCTTCGGCACCTCGGGCGGTGCGCCGAACGGCAGGATCTCCGCGCGCCGATCGACGCCCGGATGGCACAGCCAGCTCTTGGCGCTGGTGATCACGCGCGCGGGAACCTTGGCGCCCTGCTCGCGGGCGAATTCACCCGCAGTGAAGGTCCGCTTCTTGGCCCACGGCAGATCGAGCGCGCCCTCGGGGAGCTCGTGCTCGCCGGGCAGGTAGAGGAACGAGGGCAGCAGCGGCCGCGGCGCGGTCTCGTTGGCGTGCACCACCTGCGGGATGGGCCAGGCCGCGCCCTCGTGCGCCGGCGCGCCGGTTTCGCGGTCGAGCGCTGCGAGCGCGCAGTTCGTGGTCCCGAGGTCGATGCCGACCGCGAGCGTGGATTTGTCTGCCATGGCCTACCTCTTAATCGCGAATCCGCGCCCGGCTACGGCAGCTCGACCTCGGCCGGCGCGACGACGCGGCCGTCGCCTGCCGGCTCGGGCACCGTGACCTTGGTCGCCTTCCAGCCGCGGTGCTTGAGCGTGCCGCGGAAGGGCGGGTTGCCGACGACGTTGCCCGTCAGCCGGATCGCCGCAGGATCGAAGCCGGCCTCCACGGTGATCATCGCGCCCTCGGGCTTGTCGAGCACGGGCGCGAGCGCGAGGTGCGCGGCGATGCTCTTGCGGCAACCTTCGTAGACCGTCGAGCGCACCACGGCAGCCAGATCTGCGTCGCTGGCGCCGGCGAGGTCCTCTTGCAGGAAGTCCACGAGCCGGCCGTCGCGCTGGAGGATCGCGAGCAGCGCCACCGCTTCGGCGCCGGGCTCACGCGCGGGCTTGGCGGGCTCGGACGGCTTCGTCTCCACGGTCTGCACCCGCGCGGGCTGCGCGGCCTCGGGCGCGGGCGCGCTCGGCAGCGACGGCGAAGAGCCGTGGCGCAGCGCCCAGACGCCTTCGGCGAAGGAGCGGTCGAACCACACCTTGAAGAACGCCACGAAGGCCAGGAAGAACCGGTTCAGCCCGCTCATCGGCGGCATGCGCGCACCAATCTCTTTCGAATCGGGCGGGGTTTAGCACTGCACCTGCGCGCGCACCACGGGAACACGCGGGGCGGCGTCGTCCCAGTGACAGCGCCTCAGCTAGACTGGATGCTCCGTCCCAGAGGTCGCCGTGGGCTTTTCTGGTCGCAGCGCGCTCGTGGCGATCGCCTTGATGTCCGCGGGCTGCGACGCGAAGGTGATTCTGCCCAGCGGTGATGCGGGCTCGGTCGACGCGGGCCGGCAGGATGCGGGGCCGTCCGATGCCGGCCCATTCGACGCAGGTTCGGTCGACGCAGGTTCGGTGGATGCGGGCTCAGTCGACGCGGGCCCACTCGACGCCGGAGTCGTCACGGCCACCGCCACGTTCTCGCCCGTCGCGCTCGATCCTGACGCGGGCGATCTCACCAATCCGATGCGTGGCCAGTACCTGTGGCTCGGGACGTCCGCGTATCCGGCTGGCTGGACCGATCTCGACGCGTACGAACGCTGGGAATGGGTCACCGTCGAGCCGTCGGAGGGCAACATCAACTGGCAGCTCATCGACGACCAGCTCGACGCGGCCCGCGCGCGCGGCGGTCGCTTCGGCATGCGGGTGATGCCGCTCTGCGAAGGCTGCGCGTCGCATACGTACCAGGGCGCGCAGTCCTCGATTCCGGATGACCTCGCGGCCGTCGCGAATCCGCTCATCGCCGCCGCGCCCGGCGACGATCCGAGCGTGCTCTACGTGCTCCCGGACTGGAACAGCGACGCGTACCTCAATCGCCTCCAGGAGCTCTTGCAGGCCATCGGCACGCACTACGCGAACGATCCCACCTTTGCGTGGATGGATGTCTCGAGCTACGGCAACTGGGGCGAGTTCCACCTCTATCCGTTCACGACGGCTGGCGGGCCGTACGACACGTCGACGCAGCGGCCCATCACCGACGCCAACGCAATCCGCATCGTGGACATGAACGCGGCCGCGTTCCCGAACAAGCTGCTGGTCGTGAACTCGGAACAGGCGGCGGCGCTCGGCGAAGCCGTCGCGACCACGTCGCCGCCGGTCGGTCTGCGCGTGGACTGCGTGGGCTCCGACGGGCTGGCTGGCGGTCAGAGCGCCATCTCGGCCGTGCCCGGCGCGGACCAACTCTGGCGCCGCGCGCCGTTCATCACCGAGTGGTGTCAGTACAACCTCGGCAACAGCGGCGCGGATCTCTTCGTCCAAGGCGAGCAGCAGGTGCGCGATTTCCACATCTCGATGATGTCGTCCGGGAACTTCCAGAGTCCGCCCTCGACGGCCGACGAGATCGCGGCGTTCCGCGCGGCCAACCTCGAAGCGGGCTATCGACTGCGGCCCACGAGCGTGCAGCTCACGATCGATCGCACGTCGCAGCGGGTGCGCGTGGTGAGCCACTGGGTCGACGACGGCGTCGCGCCCACGTACCTCGCGTGGCAGCCGGTGTTGGTGCTCGACGGGCCGGCGCATGTCGAGCTGCCGCTGGCCATGGATCTGCGCCAGGTGATGCCGGATGCGCCGCTCGACGACGACGAATCGCTCGATGCGAGCACGCTGCTCACGTCAGGTTCGTACACGGCCTCGCTGCGCGTCGACGACGTTCAGGCGATCTCGCAGCCCATGAACCTGGGCATCGCCGGACGCGTCAGCGACGGCAGCTATGCGCTCGGTTCCGTGCAGCTGCCCTGAGTCAGGTGCCGCGCGCGCCGCGAAGATCCTCGGGCAGGTAGGTGGTGTCGCCGAGCAGCTTAAGCAGCGGGCCCGAGCTCTTGAACTCCACGGCGCTCACGCCCGCCACCGGCATGCCGATGCGCCGACGGAAATCGCCCACCGGGATACCCAGGAACGCGCACATCAGAATCCGCAGCGTGGCCTTGTGGCTCACCACCAGCACGCTGCCTTCGCCGTGCTTGGCGCGGATGCGCGAGATGGCCGCCATCGACCGCTCGGCGATCTGGATCGCCGTCTCGCCGCCGGGCGGCGGCACCTGGTCGGGATGATCGCTCCACGCCTTGAACGCGCCGGGATGCGCGCGCTCCACCTCGTCCTCGTTGAGGCCTTCCCAGGCGCCGTACTCGATCTCGCGAAGGCCCTCGTCCACCTGCACCGGGAGCTTGAGCTTGTTGGCGATGGGCGTGGCCGTGGCGATCGCGCGCGACTTGTTGCTCGCGTAGACCGCCTGCAGCGGCAGGTGGCTCCAGTGCTCGGCCACGGCCTGGGCCATGCGGTGGCCCGAGTCGGTGAGCGGCACGTCGAGCGAGCCGCAGAAGGTGTTCTCGCGCGACTGGGCCGTCTGGCCGTGGCGCACGAAGTAGATGGTGAGCATCAAGCCCCCGCTTTTTTCTCCCGCTTGATGAAGCCGTATCCGAAGAGGCCCACCAGCGCCACCGCCAAAGCGCCCACCAGCCACTCGATGCCGGTCACCAGCATGGGGTGCGTCTTCGAGGTCTCGGCGAGGAGCCCGGGCACCGCGATGAACAACGCGATGGCCACGCCCATGATGCTCTCGCCGGCGATGAGCCCCGAGGCCACCGGCACGACGTACGCCTCGGCGGTGACCGGCTTCTTCTTCTCCAGCACCCAGGCGATGAACGCGCCCAGGAACATGCTGATGCAGTTCCACGCGGGGATGACGAACGCCAGGCCGATGCCCGTCGCCGAGGGGATGAGGTGCTTGTGCTTGGGGAAGGCCCTCTCCAGCAGCGTGATGGCGATGCCCGCCGCGCCGCCGATGCCAATCGCATAGAGCATCGTCGGGTGGAGCGCGTGCACGCCCTTGCCGAGCAGCTCGGCCACGGCCTTCCACACCTGCGCGCTGGGCGCGGGGAAGCGGTCGTTGCCCACGGAGTCCGGGGTGGGCGCGAGCATGTAGAACACGGGCACCGACACCAGCGCGCCCATGAACACGCCCGAGAACTGCGCCAGGAACTGCCGCCGCGGGTTGGCGCCGAGGAGGTAGCCGCTCTTGAGGTCGGTGAGCAGGTCCGCCGAGGCCGCCGCGATCGACGAGGTCACGTTCGCGGTCATGAGATTGGCGGTCATGTTCTGCGGGATGAGCGCGCCGTAGGTGAGCTGGGTGATCTTGCCGAGCGCGCCGATGGGCGTGGTGTCCGTCTCGCCGGTGGCGCGGCAGGCCACGATGGCCAGGATGGCGCTGATCAGCACCGAGAGCACGCCCAGCCACACGGGGATGTTGAAGGCCCAGGCGATGATCGCCACGGTCGCCGCGCCAGCGAGGCCCACGCCGGCCACGAACCACGAGGTGGGCACCTCGATGCGCGCGAGCGGATCCTCCTCGGCGTTCGCGTCCTTCTTCTTGAAGATGCCGGCCAGGCCACTGAAGGCGCGCACCAGCGTCTTCCACTGCATGAAGAAGTTGAGCAGCGCGGCGGTGGTCATGAGCGACACGCCGCCCCAGACCGTCCACGACACGATGCCGCGGTAGCCGAGCGCGTTGATCACCATGCCGCCGTGGCCGTCGGGCAGGTTGTGCATGATGGGCGCGAAGACGCCGTACGCCAGCACCGCGCCGATGAGCAGCGACACGCCCACGCGGATGCCCATGATCGCGCCCGCGCCCACCATGATCGTCGAGAGCTCGAGCGAGAACGTGTAGCCCTTGGGATCCACCACCGTGGCGGCGTTGTTCAGGCCCAGCTTGCGCAGCCAGTCGTGCAGCGGGAGGTAGTTGGGCAACGACCAGCTGTCGAGCTTGGGAATGAAGACCCCCAGGCCGTCGCGCCAGAGGGCGATCAGGCCGCCGATGCCCATCGAATAGAAGAGCGCCTTGGCCTTCTTGGCCGAGGCCTCGCCGGCGGTGAAGAGCGAGCGCAGCGTCTCCGCGCTGGCGGTGCCGGTGGGGAAGGGCAGCTGCTCGATGTTCACCATGTTCCGCTTCATGGGGATGGCCATGAAGACGCCGAGCATGGCCAGGAAGAACACCAGGCCCATCGTCAGCATCATCGGCAGGTGGTGCCCGCTGATCATCAAGTAGGCCGTGAAGGCCGAGACCAGCGTGGTGCCCGTGGAAGCGCCGGCCGCGCTGGCCGTGCTCTGCATGCAGTTGTTCTCGAGGATGCTGGGCTCGCTGCCCAGCACGGGCTTGAGCGCCTTGAAGATGGTCCAGCTCATGATGCACGCGGTGATGGTGACGCCCAGGCTCCAGCCGGTCTTGAGGCCGACGTAGAGGTTGGAGAGCGCCATCACCGCGCCGAGGATCAGGCCCATCACCACCGCGCGCACGGTGAGCTGGGGCATGTCGTCGCCCTGGTAGACCTCTCGCAGCCACTTGAGCTCGGGATCCTCGACCTTGCCGTCGGCGTGGACCGCGGGCGTGGCGGGAGGATCGGCGGGGAGGTTGGGGGCGGCGGCCATGGAGCGGCTCCTGCTTTCGCGACTTTGGAACGCGAAGCGGGCGGGATTACTTCATCCGCGCGCTCCGGGGCAAGGCGCGCAGGGTCGCACGGCCGCCCGAGGGGCAGGCAGGCCGACTTCCTGTTGACCCCCCTCGGCATGCCCTCGACAATCGCCGGGCATGCACATGGCCCCGCTCATTGCGGAGAACGTGCAGACCACGGTGTCGGTGATCCTCGCCGCGCTGCTGCTCGGCTTGCGGGCGCTCGCCCAGCACGAGCAGCTCAAGAAGGACTGTGGCGGCGCGGCCAAGTACTTCCTTACCTCGCTTGCCGCCAACATCGCCGCGAGCACCTTCGACGCGCCGAACCACCCGCGTCCTTGGGTCGTCTACCTCGACGCGCTCGGCCTCCTGCTCTTCACCTGGGGATGCTGCCGGACGGTGGTGGGCCTGACCATCTGGGTCTTCCGCAGCCGGCGCAACGTGCCCACGCCCAAGATCGTCCGCGACGTGGTGGACGGCGTGCTCTACGCGCTCTGCCTCGTCGTGGTGCTGCGCGCGACCTTGAAGGTGGACCTGGCCTCC
Organism: Deltaproteobacteria bacterium; assembly: GCA_018266075.1. Lineage (GTDB taxonomy): Bacteria > Myxococcota > Myxococcia > Myxococcales > SZAS-1 > SZAS-1. Next base: position 35,884 of record JAFEBB010000032.1, read on the forward strand.
CTGGTGGCCACCAGCGCGGCGCTCTCGGTGGTCGTCGGCCTCGCGCTGCAGGAGACGCTGGGCAACCTCTTCGCCGGCCTGTCGCTGCAGCTCGAGCACCCGTTCCAGGTGGGCGACTGGGTGGGGATGAACGAGTTCGTGGGCCGGGTGGTCCAGGTCGCCTGGCGCGGGACGAAGCTGGAGACGCTGCGCCGCGAGCAGGTGACGGTGCCCAACTCCAGCATCGCCAAGGCCAACGTGGTGAACTTCTCGCGCCACGGCATCGTGGCCAAGGAGCTCACCGTGGGCGTGGCCTACAAGGCGCCGCCGAATCTCGTGAAGGCCGCGCTCCTCGACGTGCTCACCCATCTGCCGGAGATCGTCCAGGACCCGCCGCCGCGCGCGCAGGTGCTGCGCTTCGACGACTCGGCCGTCACCTACCAGCTCCGCTTCTTCGTGAAGGGCTTCGAGAACGTGGAGGTCGCGGCCGACGCGGTGCTCTCCGCGCTCTGGTACCGGCTCAAGCGCGAGGGCATGGAGATCCCCTTCCCGCAGCGCACGCTGCAGCTCGAGCGCGTGCCGCCGCAGCGCAACGTGTTGGCCCACGGCGACGACTTCGCGGACACCGTGGAGCTCTTGAGCACGGTCGACTTCCTCAAACCGCTCGGCGACGACGGCCGGGCCTCGCTCGCCCGCGGCGTGCAGCGCGAGCTCTACGGCCGCGGGGAGCCCATCATCCGCGCGGGCGACCAGGGCGACGCCTTCCACATGGTGGCCGCGGGCGAGGTCATCGTGCGCGCGAAGGTCGGCGAGAAGGAGCAGGAGGTCGCGCGGCTGCGGCGGGGCGAGTTCTTCGGCGAGATGTCGCTGCTCACCGGCGAGCCGCGCTCGGCCACGGTCCTCGCCGCGACGGACGCGACGCTGGTCACCATGCACCGCGGCGCCTTCGCCGAGGTGCTCGCGCAGCACAACACCGTGGCCGGCGAGCTGGCGGAGATCCTCGCCCGGCGACGGGCGCACCTCGCGGAGGCCAAGGCCGGCGCGGATGACACCCAGAATCAGCGGGCGGAGTCGAAGCGCATCTTTGGAAGGCTGCGCGAGCTCTTCAAGGTCACTTGATGATTGCGCTCGTCGCGCCGCTGCTGCTCGCGGTGGTCCAGCCCCTGCCTGCGCCGAACGACCGCCACGCCGGCGAGCGCGCCAGCCAGTGCATCTACTACTACCGGCTGCAGACCACGTTCGTGCCCGGCGGCAGCGCGGCCTGCGAGGCCGACGGCTACGGGCTGGAGTTCATGCGCGCCCACTGGGCGGAGATCTCCGACCTCGAGCACAAGAAGCAGGAGCAGATGGATCAGCGCCTGGCGCACGCGCGCGAAGTGCAGGCGGCCAAGGCGCACGCGGCCGAGCTGAAGGACCCGTGCTTCGCGATGATCCTCGACGGCGGCGCCGGACCCGACGGCGGCCAGGCGCTCTGCGACCTCGCCGGCTTCAACCGCGTCTACGTGACCCGCTTCGCGCAACGCGAGCAGCGCATGGCCGCGCGCGCGGAGGCGGATCGCAGCGCCGTCCAACGCAAGCGCTGGGTGGGGTGGGGCGCCGCGATCGCCGTGGTTGCCGGGGTGATCGCCGTGGTGCTGCGCACGCGCAAGCGCGCTTGATTGCTCGCTTGCTTGCTTTGAAGGGGGCGCGTTTTTTTGGAGTCGCGCGGCTCGGGCATATAGTCGTTGGCGATGAAGCTCACGCCGCTCGACATCCGACAGAAGCAGTTCAAGACCGGCTTCCGCGGGCTCGACCCCAAGGACGTGGAGGCCTTTCTGGATCTCGTCGCCTCGGAGTTCGAGGAGCTGGCGAAAGAGAACCTCTTCATCAAGGACGAGATCTCGCGCAAGGCGCTCAAGATCGACGAGTACCGCGACCGAGAGAAGACGCTCCAGGAGACGATGGTCGCCGCCCAGAAGGTCGCCGAGGACATGAAGGAGGCGGCCAAGAAGCAGGCGGAGATCGTGGTGAGCGAGGCGGAGCTGCAGGCGGAGAAGATCGTCCAGGGCGCGCACCAGCGGCTGGTGGAGATCGTCTCCGAGATCAGCGAGCTCAAGCGCCAGCGCACCCAGTTCGAGAGCCAGGTGCGCTCCGTCATCGAGAGCCACCAGAAGCTCTTGGAGACGTTCTCGAGCCCCGCGAAGGCCGAGGACAACGTGGCCTACTTCGCGAAGAAGTAGCGCGCCTCAGCTCGCCGGTGCAGCTTCGAGAAATCGAGCAGCTTTTTGACCAGGGGCGCCTCGCGGATCCTCGGATCCGACAGCGCCAACGGATTCCAGGTTCCGTCCGACCGCCCATGGCGCCGCTTGCTCGAGCCTCCTAGAATGAGGGCTCCGTTGGGGCTGGGCAGGGCAGGTCATGGCGCCGTACCTCCGAGAGACGCAGGAAGGTGTCGAGGTGGCGCTGCTCGTCCAGCCGCGGGCTTCTCGCACGCGCGTGGTGGGTGAGCACGACGGCAGGCTCAAGGTCGCCCTGGCCGCGCCGCCCGTCGACGGCGCCGCCAACGACGCGCTCATCGAGTTCCTCGCCGATTGCTTGAAGGTCGGTCGGCGCGCGCTGCGGCTCGCGCACGGCGATGCGTCGCGGCGGAAGACCGTGGTCGTCGCCGGCGCCAAGGCGTCGGAGATCCAGCAGGCGCTGGAGGCCGCATGCTGACGCCGCTGCTCGCGTTGGCGCTGGTCGCGGCACCGTGGCGGGCCGACGCGCCGAAGACGCACGAGATCGATCTCCCGCGCTTTCACATCCAGGCCACCGACGCCGCGCTGGGCACGGCCAACCTGCTCGCCAACGAGCTCGAGCAGGACCGCGACCAGATCGCCACGCGCATGGGCGCCGACTATCCCGGCGTGACCGAGGTGCGCGTGGGCGAGGGCATCGAAGAGGTGCTGCGCCTGGAGCTGCCCACGGTGAACCCGCCGCGCTGGGCCGCGGGCCTGGCGCATCCGCAGGAGAACCTCATCCTCCTCGACGCCTCGCAGATCCGGAACGACCGCGGCGGCGTGGGCATCGTGCTGCACGAGCTCGCCCACCTCGCGGTGGCCGAGCTGGGCTCGCCGGAGCTGCCCCGATGGCTGCAGGAGGGGCTCGCCATTCGCATCGCGGGCGAGACCAGCCAGGAGGAGCCGCTGGTGCTGCTGCGCGCCGCGCGCGAGCCCATCCCGCTGGCCGAGCTGGACCGCGGCTTCCCCGAGGGCTACGGCGAGGTGCAGCTCGCGTACGCCGAGAGCAAGGACTTCGTGGAGTTCCTCGCCGAGCAGCCGCATGGGCCGGAGTCGCTGCGCAAGCTCCTCGAGGCCGTGCACGCGGGCACACCCTTCGACGCGGCGTTCGCGGCGAGCTTCGGCCCGCGCGCGCAGCTCGAGAGCGACTGGCTCACCCACCTCAAGCGCGACTACCGCTGGGTCCCGTTCGCCACCGGCAGCTCGGTGCTCTTCTGCATGACCTCGCTGCTCTGCATCTTCGCCTGGGCGCGGGTGCGGCGGCGGCAGCGCACGCGCATGGCCGAGCTCGCGCTCGAGGAGCAGGCCATGCTGGCGGCGCAGCGCATCCACGCGGCGGAAGAGGCCATGCCGCAGCCGAGCGCCGCCGAGCCGCCTCCCAGCGGCGGGACGAAGCCGACGCTGCACTGAGCGTCAGAAGAAATCGAAGATCACTTCGATCACGAAGCCCACGACGCTGAAGACCGCGCCGCCGACGTCGAACCACGAGCTGGATTCGTTGGCGCTGCGGTTCTGGGCGATGGCGTCGTCGATGGCGCGGTTGCGGCGGCGGCGCTCGAGCTCGGTCTGGCGGCGTCGGTCGGGCGCGTGGAGCGTCTGCGCGCGCTCGGCACAGAGCCGACAGAGCGTCTGCTCCGCGCCGATGATGGCCTCCCCGCGGGGAAGCTCGCGCTCGCAGGACTCGCAGCGGAAGGTGCGCGGCGTCAAGGACGGGCGGTGCGCGTGGACCAGGATCTCCAGCTCGCCGCGGTCGAGGAAGGTGCCGGTGCAGGTCTCGCAGGAGTCGATCTCCACCAGCGGGCTCCGGTAGGCGGTCATCGGCGTGCGGCAGCTGGGGCAGTCGCGCGGCGCATCGCTCGCGGCGGCCACGAGATCCGAGCCAAGGCGCGCGCCCTTCTTCGACAGCGCCGCCGGGCTGAGCCAGAGCCCGCCGCAGCGCGCGCAGCGGGCCGCGCTGGGCTCGGTGAAGCGCAGCTCGCCGCGGCAGGCCGGACAGGGGAGGGCGTCCATCGCCAGAGCCTACCGCGGCGATCGCTCAGCGGGTGATCATCGCCGGCGGGTGGGCGCAGAGCCGCAGCACCTCCTCGCGCGCAGCCTGGAAGTCCACCGGCCGCCCCGGCAGCGCGAAGTCCGGCGCCAGCACCTTGGCCGCGAGCCGGCGCGCCTTCACCGGGTCGCGCTTGGCGGCCATCAGCAAGAGCTCGTAGTCCTCCAGGCCCTTGCGCAGGAGCTTGAGCCGCACGGTGGTGCGGGGCTCGCCGCTCGGCGACTGGTCGAGCAGCGCCACCGGGTCGCGCGCGTACAAGCCCACCGCGCCCGCGTGGAAGGCCGCCCAGCCCAGGCTGCGGACGCGATAGCCGTGGGTGCCGCGCTCCAGCCAGCTGCCGGAGTCGTCGCGCGCCATCGACGCGCCGTCGGCGCCCTCGGGGCCGCGGCCCAGGCGCCACCAGAACTGCCCCGAGCGCGGCCCGTCGTCGTGCGCGGCCACCAGCGAGATGCCCGGCCCCGCGTGCCCCTGGACGCCGCTCAGCATCCGCCCGTCCTCGCCGAAGCTGACCAGCAGATCTCCCATGCCGCGCTGTGCCAGGTGCCGCTTCACCGCCAGCAGGTACTCGAGCCGCCGCGGCGCGGGCACGCCCTCGGGCACCTCGAGCGCCACGGAGCTCGCGCGCACGTCGCCCTCGAGCCGCAGCGGGGCGAGGGCGCGGTCGAACTCGGTGAAGTCGAGCGCCAGCGTCCCTTCCAGTCGACGCACCTCGAACGGCGGCGGGCGGGCCACGCGCAGCGTCACCCGCTCCTTGAGCGCCGCGCGCGCGAAGGCTCCGGCGGCGCCGCTCCCGTCGGGCGGGAAGCTGGTGGCCAAAGACGGCGTGCGCGGCAAGGTGAGCGGCAGCACCTCGACCTCGATGGGCACCGTGCGCGCGCCGTGCGAGGTCTCGAGCTCGAGCTGTCCGCGGTACTGCCCGGGCGCGGCCTCGCGCGGCACCGCGACCTCCACCCAGAGCAGGAGGTTCTCCTCCGGGCTCACCGGCAGCGGGCCCTGGCAGGGCTCGAGGCTGTCGGGGAGCTCGCCGCGCGGCGTGGGCGACCAGCCGACGCGATCCAGCTCCACGCTCGACGAGGGGATCGACTCGCCGTGCGGCCCCTGGAGCGCGCTCATCCGAGCGGTGAGCAGCCCCGACGCGGCCGAACGAATGGCCACCATCGCCGGCTCGCGCTCACCCCGGGCCGCGCGCAGGTGCAGCGCCGCCGCACCCTGGGCCTCCGTCTGCCGGGCGACCTGCGCCTCGGGCGGCAACACCACCGCCTCCAGCCCGCCCGACGAGGCCACCGCCCAGGCCCTCGTCGCCCCGCACAGCGCAAGACACGTCCAGACGCTCGTACGCATGGCCCGCCTCCCAGCCGAGCCAGCGACGGCCCGGACTCCTCGCCCGGGCTCCTGAAGTCGCAACGGCCGTGCCGCCTGGAGCGTCGGCCGCTGAACCGGAGAGGCGGCGCCGTTGGGAAGGGCAGTCGCCTGTCGAAGTTTCCGGATTCCGCGCGGCGCGGGTTGCGCGCCCTCGTGGACCCGCCGGGTTGCACGGCTGGCAGGCGGCTTGCTCCAGCGTGGGGCGGACGGGCGTCCGAGGTTCGCGGGAGGCGTGGAATGGAGCGGGGGCTGGCCCAGGGTGAGCAGGCGGCGGAGCGGGCGGAGCTGGGGGCGGCGCTGCAGAGCCGGGCGACCGAGCTGGCGCAGCGCTGGCGGCGGCTGCTCTTCCAGGGCGACGTGCAGCAGGCCTCGGAGCGCACCGCGCTCCTTCAGGACGTCGCCGAGCCGCTGCTGTTCGAAGCCGGCCGGCAGCTCGCGTCGGGCGGGAGCGGAGCCACGGGGCCGTGGTCGCGGTGCACCGGGCTCTTGCGGCTCTCGCCCGCGCGCGGCGCGCCCGGGCTCGACGAGGAGTTCGCCGCCTTGCAGGACGTGGTCGAGGCCTTCGCCGCCGCGCTCGACGCCCCCTTGGCCGCGCGCCGCCGGCTGCGCACCTACCTGGAAGCGGCGCGGCTGCTCTCGCGCGCCGAGCTGGCGCGGAAGCTGGATCCGCTGGCGCCGCGACCCGCAGCGCCATTTGGCGGGGTGGTGGTGGAGCTGTACGAGCGGGCGCTCTGGCACTGAGCCGTCCTCTCCGGGGGAGGGGCGGAGAGGACGGCAGTCGAGCGGATGAGGAGGTCGCGATGCGGTTCGGCTGGGTGCTGGCGCTGGGGATTCTGGCCGGGTGGGGCTGCGGGAGCCGGCCGCCGTCGCAGGGGCGGCTCGAGCGCACCGCCCGCGGGGGTCGGCCCCTGCGGGTCCGGCTGCCGAATGAGCAACCGGGACCGCTGCGCGCGTATCGCTTCGTCCACGGCGATCCGCTCTGGGGAAAGGGCGGCTCCGCGCTGGAGACGCCGCTCATGGCGCCGTCCACCGGCCGCTTCGGGATCATCACCTCGCCGATGATCGACGGCTATCGGCGCATCGGCCCGTGGAAGGACGACTGACGGTCGTTAACCAAAAGGTTTCAGCCCATCAGCTTGGCGAGCGCCTCTTCACTGCGCATCACGCCGACCTTGGAGAGCATCTCCCTGGCGGCGGGATACTCGGCGAGCACCTGGTCCACGGCCGCACGCGGAAAGCGCACCAGCTCGATCTCGCCGAGCGCGGTCACGGTGGCGCTCCGCTTCTCGTGGTTGAGCACCGCCATCTCGCCGAAGAACGCGCCCTTCTCCAGAACGGCGATCTCCTTGGCCTCGCCCAGGTCGTCCGCGCTCACGCGCACCCGGCCCATCACGAGCACGTAGAACTCGTCGCCGACCTCGCCCTCGGTGCACACCACGTAGCCGTCGGGGTGGCGCGTCTTCTTGGCCAGGCCGAGCAGCTTGTGGCGGCCCGCTTCATCGAGGGCCTCGAACAGCTTGGACACCTTGGCCAGCTGGTTGCCGGAGACGTCGCTCATGGGATTGCTCCGCTACGCAGGAATGCGCACGACGAACGTGGTGCCCTTGCCGGGCTTGCTCTTGAAGCTGACGTCGCCGCCGTGCTCCTCGGCGATCTTCTTCACCATCGCCAACCCCAGGCCGGTGCCGTTGGGCTTGCCGTGGGTGACGAAGCTCTGGAACAGCCGGTCGGCCACCTCGGGCGCGATGCCCTCGCCGGTGTCGCTGAACTTGAAGACGACCTTCTTCTCGGCTTCGTCCAGCTCGGTGGCGAAGGTGAAGCGCCCGCCCTCGGGCATGGCCTCCACCGCGTTGCGCGCGATGTTGTAGACGAGCCGCTTCATCTTGTTCTCGTCCATGCGCACCGCGCCCTTGAAGCCGGCCTGGATGCGCAGCTCGACCTTGTGCGCCGCGAAGTCGCGCTCAAGGTACTCGGTGATCTCCTCGAGGAACTTGTTCAGGTAGACCTTGCGCAACAGCAGCTCGCGCTCGCCGCGGGCAAAGGCGAGGGTCTCCTTGATCATGCCGTTGATGGTGTCGAACTGCTTGAGGATGACCTCGCTGGCCTTCTCGCGCTCGGCCTTGTCGTCCTCGGCGGCCATGAGCTGCGCGTAGCCCGAGATGATGGTCATGGGCGTGCGCAGGTCGTGGACCACGCCGCTGATCATCTGGCCGATCACGCTCAGCCGGCGCTTGCGCTCCTCTTCCTCGCGGCTCTTGCCCAAGGTGATGGCCCGCGCGGCCTGGCCGGCGATGAGCGTGGCCACGCGCAGCTCGGGTTCGGCGTAGCCGCCCGGCTTGTTGAGCAGCTCCAGCGCGCCCACCACCCGGCCCTCGAGCGAGACGGGCACGCAGAGCACGTTCTCGGGCCGGTAGCCCACGCGCTTGGCGATGCGCGCGTCGTATGCCTTCTCTTTGGCGACCTCATTGGCGATGAGCGGCTTGTTCTCGTGCGCCACCCAGCCCACGATGCCCTCGTCCGGGCCGAGGGTGTGGCGCTTCACCTCTTCGCCCTTCTCGCCGAGCGCGGCCTTGAAGAAGAGGTCGCCGCCGTCTTCGTTCACCATCACCAGAGAGCCTGCGTCGCTGCCGGTGAGCTGCATGGCCCGCGCGAGGATGCCGTCGAGCAGCTGCTCCAGGGTGCTGGCCGCGGAGATGCGCCGCTCGATGTCGTAGAGCACGTCGAGCTCGGCCACCAGCCCGTTCAGCTCGCCCTGGGTCTTTGCGAGCTGGATGTTCTGGCGCTTGAGCGCCGAGTACATCTGCGCGTTCTCGATCGCCACCGCGGCCTGCGCGGCGAGGGCCTCGAGGAGGAGCCGGTCGTCGTCGGTGAAGACGCCGCCGTCTTTGCGATTCAGCGCCTGGGTGACGCCGATGACGTCGCCGTCGCGCCCGCGAAGCGGAACGGCGAGCACGCATCGGGTGAGAAAGCCCGTGAGCCGGTCGATCTCCGGGTTGAAACGGTCGTCCTGGTAGACGTCGGCGAGGTTCACCGGCTCGCCGTGCTTGGCCACCCAGCCCGCGATGCCGCGCCCCGGCGGCAGGCGGATCTCCTTCGACGACTGGGCGATCTTGCTCCAGAGCTCGCCCGTCCCTTTGTCGACGAGGAAGAGCGTGCTGCGCTCTGCGCCCAGCAGCAGCGTCACCTTGCTCATCACCAGGCCGAGCAGCTCGTCGAGATCCAGCGTGGAGCCGATGGCCCGGCCAATCTCCATCACCGCCTGGAACCGCTCCTCCTGCCGGGTGACGGCGTGCTCCAGCTCGCGCATCTGATCGGCGAGGCCCTTGAAGAGGCCGTCACCGGCTTCGAGCGAGCGGGCGAGCGTGAGGGTTCGCGGCGTGGAGGCCATTCCCCGCTGAGGATACACGAGCCGGCCTCGGTGCTTAACCCCGGTCGGGGCCGGCGGGTCGGCTGGCGACGGCGCTCGCAGATTGATTAGAAAGTGGCTGCCGTCCGCTCGAACCCCAAGCCGCGCCCTCCGGCGCAGAAGGAGCAGCGATGAGAAAACGCCGTCCCATCCTCGCCGCGGCCGTGCTGGCCCTGGCGCTGGGCGCGCTCGCTTGTCACAAGGAGCAGCCCGACGCCTTTGGTCAGCTCAGCCCCGACGAGGTCCAGAAGATGGTGGAGGCCAAGCAGGTCTCCGTCTTCGACAACAACTCGCAAGACCGCTTCAACAAGAGCCACGTGCCCACCGCGACCTGGCTCCAGTTCGACGAGGTCAAGCCAACGGATCTGCCCGCAGACAAGGACCGCAACCTGGTCTTCTACTGCGCCAACGAACATTGACACGCGTGTCATGAGGCCGCCCGTGCGGCGGTCCAGCTCGGTTACAAGCACGTGTTCGTCATGCCGGCGGGAATTGCCGGCTGGGAGAAGGCAGGAAAGCCGGTGGAGAAGGCGGGATAGAGGTTCGAGCGCGTTGAAGACCGGGGCCCTGGACTGCGACGTCCGGGGCCTCGGCGTTTCCAGACCGGACACACGCTTCCGCGCCCATTCGTGCCAACGTGAATGGGTCCCGCTCGGGAGAGGCCGCCCGGGCGGAGGCGGGGGCAGCATGCGACTCGGGAAGCTCTTTCACGTGCTCGTCGTGGGCGGCGCGGTGCTCGCGACCGGCTGCGGCGGCGATCCCAACAAGAAGTTCGACCCCAGCGACACGACGTCGACCGGCACCGGCGGCGCGGGCAGCAGCACGCCGACCGACGGCGGGAGCACCAGCACGGGCGGCGTCACCACCACCGGCGGGCACACCACCGGGCCCACCGGAGGCCCCAGCGGAGGCGGAATCGGCGGCTGGTAGCGCGCGTGGGCCCGTGATTCCATGGGAGCCGATGACGCGCGTCGGCTGGAAGATCATCCTCTCCGTCTCGCTCTGCAACACCGTGGCCACCCTGCACGCGGTGGGCTACGGGCTGCTCCTCACGCGCAGCTCGCCCCACGCGCTCCCGTCGGAACCGCAGCTGCTCACCTATGCCGGCGTGGGGCTCCTGGTGGCCTTCTCCTTCGGTGGGCCGTGGCTGGTGCACACGCTGCGCCCGGTCACCGGCGCCGTCGACGCCCTCCAGCGCGGCCTCCCCCTCGACGACGCCGAGCGCCTCCGCGCCCAGAAGCGCGTGCTGGTGCTCCCCACCGTGGTCACCCGCGCCTCGACGTACATCTGGTTCGCGAGCGGGCTGGGCTTCGTTCCTTTCAGCGTGCTGCGAAACCTGCCGCTCGATCTCGCCACCGTGCACGAGGTCCTGGCGGTGTTCATCGTAGGCGTGGTCTCGGGGACGCTGGTCTTCTACCTGGTCGAGCGCGTGGCGCGGGCGGAGGTCATCCCGGTGCTCTTCCCGGACGGGAAGCTCTCCGCGGTCGAAGGTGTGGCGCCGGTGCCCATCTCCACGAAGTTCCTCATCCTGCTCAGCACCACTGTCCTGTTGCCGCTGGCGGTGATGTGCTTCGCGGCGTGGTCGGGCGCGCTCTCGCCGGCGGTGGTGCTCTACCTGGGCGCCTCGTTCTTCATGTTCGCGGCGGTGCAGGCCACCTTCATCGTGGGCAGCATCAACGCGCCGGTCGAAGCCCTCGCGGCCGAGGTGCACCGCGTGGGCCGCGACGACCTCTCGGCCCGCGCGCCCGTGCTCTCCACCGACGTGCTCGGCGCGCTCGCCGAGGGCTTCAACAAGATGGTGGAGGGGCTGCGGCGCGGCGCGTTCGTGCGCGAGACCTTCGGCCGCTACGTGTCGCCGGCAGTGGTGGAGGAGGTGCTCGCCGGCCGGGTCGCGCTCGGCGGCGAGCTGCGGGAGTGCACCGTGCTCTTCTCCGACATCCGCGACTTCACCACCCTCTCCGAGCAGCTCAGCCCGACGGAGGTGGTGAGCGTCCTCAACAGCTACCTCGACGCGATGGTGGAGGTGGTCGTCGCCCACGGCGGCACCGTGGACAAGTTCATCGGCGACGCGGTGATGGCCACGTTCGGCGTGCCCGTGGCCCGCAAGGACCACGCGCTCCAGGCCGCGCGCGCGGGCCTGGCCATGCTCGAGCGCCTCGAGGCCTGGAACGAGGATCGCGCCGCTGCCGGCAAGCCGACGCTCCAGATCGGCATCGGCCTGCACTCCGGCGAGGTGGTGGCCGGAAACATCGGCTCCACGCGCAAGCTCGAGTACACGGTCATCGGCGACACCGTGAACACCGCGAGCCGCATCGAAGGCCTCACCAAGAAGTTGAGCGCGAACCTCCTCGCCTCGCAGGCCACCTGGGAGCAGGTGAAGTCGCACGTCGAGGGGCGCGCCCTCGGGCCGATCGAGGTGAAGGGCAAGCGCGCGGCGATCGAGGTCTACGCGCTCGTGCGCGAGCGGGCGCCCACCGCCGATTCCCGCTCCGCCTGACGTGTTTCGCGGGTTTGGCGACCGCGTTGCACATGAACCCACCTCCGTGCGTATATCGGCACGGCCGCCCCGATCAGGACTTCGCATGAACCGCAATCGAATCGTCACCGTGTTGGCCTTCGCCGTGGGGTTCGGCGCGGCGCTGCTGCAGAGCTGCGGCGGCAACAGCTGCGGCCCCGGCAACTGCACCGGCTGCTGCGACACCGCCGGCATCTGCCAGACCTCCAGCTTCAACAACTGCGGCGTGGGCGGCGGGGCCTGCCAGACCTGCTCCGGCCTCCAGCAGTGCGTGCTCGGCAGCTGCGCGTTCCCCGGCGGCAACGGCAACGGCAGCGGGAACGGCAACAACAGCAGCGGGAACGGGAACGGCACCAACTCCACCGCGTCCAGCAACGGCAGCAGCTCCACCACCGCGTCGACGGTGGGCACCAACTCCAGCGAGTCGACGAGCACCAGCGGCACCACCGGCGCCAACACGAGCACCACGAGCGCCACCGGCACCGCCAACGCGACCACCGGGGCCACCACCACCTCGACGACCAGCACCAACGGCCCGGGCTCGACCGGCACCAGCAGCACGACCACCACCACCGCCACCACGGCGACGAACACCACGGGCACCTCGTCGACCAACGCGGCGTCCACGCTCGGCAGCAGCACCGGGTCGAACACCACCGGCACCAGCGCCACGACGAGCACCAGCACCACCGGGACGACCGGGACCACTGGCCGGGCCATCTGCCAGCCGTGCACCGTGAACCAGGACTGCGCGAGCGGCTTCTGCAATGGCCAGGACGGCTCGAGCCCCTTCTGTGACTCGGCCCAGAACTGCAACAGCGCCACCGTCGCCACCCAGTGCGGCGGCGTGGTCAGCTCCTGCGTGACTGTGCCCAGCGGCGCCGAGGACTGCAACTGCCCTCAGCTCGCGGGGACGGCTGCGTCGACCACCGGTACGAGCGCGACGTCGGGCTTCGGCACGGGCGGCTTTGGTACGGGTGGCATCGGCGGCACGGGCACCAGCGCCATCGGCGGCATCGGCGGGACGGGCACCACGGGCATCGCGGGCAGCATGTGCCAGCCGTGCACCAACAACGGTCAGCCCTGCGCCGACGGCCTCACCACCTGCATGAACGGCGTCTGCAACTTCTCGGGCTGCAGCACCCAGGATCTCTGCATCTTCCTGGGCGGCGGCACGTGCAACACCGCGACCGACACCTGCTCCTGCGCGCCGTAATCGACGGCCAATTAGCCGCTCTTGCGGCGCACCTTGGCGGCCTCGGCCGGCCGCGCCTGACGCGCGCCGCTCTTTTGCACCGCACCATCGCGCGCGCCCCAGTACGCGGAGAGCTGCGGCCAGAGGCCCTTGGCCGCGGCCTTTGACACCACCGCGCCCACGTGGCCGCCGGGCAGGTGGATGTTCTGCTTGTCCTCGGCGCCGGCGAGCTCGAGCAGGGCCTTGGCGCTCGCGGCAGGAACGATGTTGTCGTGCTCGAAGGTCACCGCCAGCGTGGGGCAGGTGATGGCCTGCGGCCGCGCGAGGGAGCCGGAGAGCGTGAAGGTGCCGCGCGCGAACGCGTCGCCGCGGTAGAGCTCCTCGACGTAGCGCTGGTACGCCGCGCCCGGGAAGCTGACGTTGTCGTTGCCCCAGGTCTCGAGCGCGAGGAAGCCGTCGAGGAAGTTGTCGTCCCAGGCGCGGTCGAGGAGGTGCACGGCCTTCGAGAGGTTGAGCGTCGGCCGCAGCAGGTGAAACGCGCTCTGCATGAGCTGCCAGGGCACGTTGCCCATCGCCGAGACGAGCATCTCCACGTCGAACGTCTTGGTGCGCGTCCACGCGGCGAGCAGGCCCTCGTCGCCGAAGCGCACCGGCGCGGCGAGCGCGGTCAACGACGCCATCGAATCGGGGTGCGCGGCGGCGTGAATGGCCGCGAGCGTGCCGCCCAGGCAGTAGCCCAGCACGTGCGGCTTCTTTTGCGGCGCAGCACGGCCGGCGATTCGAATCGCGCGGCCGAGGTAGCCGTCGGTGATCTCGTCGAAGGTGAGGAAGCGGTCTTCAGGACCGGGCGTGCCCCAGTCGATGGTGAAGACGTCGTGGCCCTGGGCGACGAGGTACTCGGTGAAGCTCTTCCCGGGCATCAGGTCGAGCACGTAGTGCCGGTTGATCAGCGACGGCACCAGGAGCAGCGGCGTCTTGAACGCGACGCCCTGCGGCCGCGGCCGGTAGTGCAGGAGCTGCCACTTGTTCTCGCGATGCACCACGTCGGCCGGCGTGGCGCCGACGGTGGGCTTCATGAACGGCAGCTTCGCCAGGTTGAGCCAGCGCTTCATGCGTAGAGGGCCTCGAGCTCGGGCTTGAAGGCTTCGTAGACCTTCTTGCGGCGCACTTTCAACGTGGCGGTGAGCAGGCCGTCGGCCACGGTGAGCGGCCGGGGCATGATGGCGAACTTCTTGATCGACTCGAAGCTGGCCACCTCGCCGTTCACGCGCTCCACGCTGCGCTGCACCATCTCGCGGATCTGGTCGACGCTCGTGCCCTTCGGCAGCGCAGCATCGTTCACCCACACGCCGGCGACGAGGTAGCGCTGGCCGTCGCCGTAGACGACCACGTGCGCGATGTGCGGCTCGCTCTGGAAGCGCAGCTCGATGTTCGCGGGCGCCACATTCTTACCGCCCGCGGTGACGAGGATGTCCTTCTTGCGATCGATGATTTGAAGGAAGCCGTCCTCGGTGAAGCGGCCCACGTCGCCGGTCTTGAACCAGCCGTCGTCGGTGAAGCACTCCTTCGTGGCCACCGGATCCTTGTGGTACCCGCCGAAGACGCTCGGGCCCTTGGCCATGATCTCGCCGTCCTCCGCGAGCTTCACCTGCACGCTCGGGAAGACCTTGCCCACGGTGTCGAATCGGAAGGCGTCGGGCCGGTTCATGGTCAGCGTGGGCGAGGTCTCGGTGAGGCCGTAGCCCTCGATGATCAAGTTGCCCGCGGAGTGGAAGAAGTCCTTCACGCTCTTCTTCAGGCCCGCGCCGCCAGAGAGGCAGAAGCGCAGGTTGCCGCCGGTGAGCTCCTTCAGCTTGTTATGCGCCGCAGCACCTTCGCCCGCAGCTTGCGCCGTCGTCGCGAGCTTCTCCCAGATGCTGGGCACGCTCATGAACACGCTCGGCTTCACGATGGGCAGCTTGGCCATCACGTTCATCGGGTCCGTCATGTACGTGGTGAAGCCGAGCGTGTTGCCCAGGCACGCCTCGCCGAAGCCGAAGATGTGGCTCATGGGCAGCCAGAGCAGATCCACGTCGTTCTCCTCGAGGAGCGGCGCCAGGCAGCGCAGCCAGTCGAGGCCGTTCACGCCCACGTTGCGGTGCGTGAGCGGCACGCCCTTGGGATTTCCCGAGGTGCCGCTGGTGTAGAGCATCATCCCCGGCTGATCGAGCGAGACGGCGTTCATCGTCCGGAAGAACGCCTGCGGATCATCGGCGTCGAGCGCGCGTCCGAGCGCGAGCGCGCGGCTCCACGGAACGACCTTCTGAGCGAGCTCGCCGAGCGGCGGAACCTTCACGCCCTGGTTCTTCAGCTCCGTGGCGATCGCGACGGCGTCGAGCGCCTCGTCGAAGGTGACGATGCGCGTGACCGCGCCCAGCTCGCTCCACGCGCGCAACAGGCGCTCGAGCAGCGGCTTGGTGTCGACGAAGATCACCTTCGCGTCGCTGTGCCCCGCAACATACGCAGCCTGCTCCGCGGTGCTCGCGGGGTAGATGGGCACCATCACGCCGCCCGCCGCCTGGATCGCCATGGCCGCGCTCATCCACTCCACGCGGTTGGGAGCGAAGATGGCGCCGCGATCGCCCGTGGTCAGGCCTTCCTTGGTGAGGAAGCGGGCGATGGCGCGGATCTCCTCGGCGTGCGCGCCCCAGGTCACGGCCTTCCAGTCGCCGTTCGCCGTGGGCAGCAGGTAGCGAGGCCGCGAGCGGCGCTCGTCCAGCAGATCGAAGATGGCGCGCGGAGCGATCTTCAGTTCTTCGAAGCGCGAGATGTCCATGGCACTACTCCTTCGACTGGGCGGCCTCGAGCTTCTCCTCGAGGTCGAGCAGCTTGCTCTGCAGCTGGTTCACGGTGTGGAGCAGGCGCTCCTGATCGCGCTTGGTCGGCAGGCCCCAGAGGCCCCACCACTGCGCGGCGGCCTTGTCCATCTGGGCCTTGGTCTTCATGGCCGCGGTGAGCAGCGCGCCGCTCGGCGTGAGCACGCTCTCGCTCTTGAGGAACTGCTCCATGTACTGCGCCGTCGCGTTCTCCCAAGCGTCGAAGCCCTTCTTCCACGTCTCCCACGGGTTCATGGCGTGCTCCTTTGAAGGCTGAGGCGACGGACCTCCGTCGCGGTGGTGAAGTCGGGGTTGGTCTCGTCGAGCTGGCTGGTGGCGCGCGCCACCTCGCCGAAGCACTCGAAGAGCCACGAGCTCTGCTGCGTGGTCACGGTCGCGCCCACGATGGGAACGACGGTCACCGTGGTCTTCACGCGCATGGCCTGGGTGAAAGTGATGTCCGGGAGGATCAGCGTGCCCGCAGAGTCGACGCTCACCGTGTACGTGTCCGTCGACGCGTAGGGCAAGCCGTCGAAGGTGCCGTTGCGCACTGTGCCCACCGACGTCCAGCTCGCGCCGGGCGTGAGCGGAAATCGATATATCGCGACGGGCTGGTCGTAGACGTAGAGCGTCTGGCCGTTGCTCGGGTTCTGCTGCGTCGACGCGATGCCGAGCAGATCCACCTCGGTGTCGCTGTGCGTGTAGACGCCCTCGAGCGTATCGGCCACGTCGAGCGGCGCGACCCACTGGCCATTCGGGAAGCTGCCCGCGTACCACTTGCCGGCGAGCGACTGCGCCTGGATCGACGCGAGCTGATCGCTCCCGTCATCTACGGAGAAGTCCCAGGTGCGCTTGCCGGCGCCGTCGACATCGCCGGTGAGATCGACGGTGCGCGTCTGCCCCGCGGGCGAGACGAGCAGCGACTCGGAGATTCCAATCGCGGCCTCTAATTCGTTCGCGTCGATCTGCCCGTCGAGGTTCGGCAGGCACGCGAGCTGGCCGGCGTCAGGGATGACGTAGTCCTGGTGCTCGGGCGGAACGGTGGTGTTGTCGCCGCACGCCGCGGCCCCAATCGCGATCGCAACGAAGATGTGGGAGGCGCTTCCCAGCGCCGACGAAGGTCTCATGGTCAGAACACGTAGGTGAGCCGCAGGCGCACGAGCTGCGCGGGCTGGGCGGTGAGGTTGAGGACCACGTTGTTGAAGCCGGCGAGCGGGAAGAGCGCGGCGTACTCGAGCGTGGCGTTGAAGCCGTCGAGGCCGCCGTACGAGATCGTCGGGTCGACTTCGACGCCGAGGTTGTTGTCGCCGCCGGGCGTGCTGTTGGCGAACACCGCGCGCGAGTAGATGGCGGCGACCTGCGCGGTGAGCTGGTTCACGCCCCATTGTGCGATGCGGTAGCGCGCGTGCGGGCGGAAGTAGATGGCGTCGGTGACGGTGCCGATGATCTCCGCGAAGAGGATGCGGTCGATCTTGTAGTCGCTGCTGAACTTGAAGTTGTCGACCTTGGTGTCGTACGGCGGGTTGGCCTGCGGCCCATCAAGATCGCCGCCGACGGGCTGCGCCTGATTCGGCTGCGGGAACGCGCCGAAGCCCGGCGCGGGATCGCCGCTCGCGTACCCCAGGTCGAGCCCGAAGGAAAACGGGTCCTCGGGCGCGCCGAAGTCGCTCTCCTCGGCAAATCCCAGCTGGGTCGATGTAACCGGAACGTTATATTCGACGCCGGGGATCAGCGAGGCCTGATCCACCTTGGCGAGCAGCAGCGCGGCCTCGGCCTCCACGCGCATGCGCGGGCCGATGAGGCGGAACCAGCCGTCGAACGCGGCCGCCTGGAAGCCGCGATCCACGACCTGGGCGCCGTCGAGGTTCACGGGCGCGGCGAGCGCGAGGTAGCTCGCGGGGAGGTCGTGCGGCTGCCAGCGGTAGCTCGCGTAGGCGCCGTAGTTGAAGGTGAGGAGCCCGGCCTTGCGGCGGCGCACAAGAGCGGCTGGATCGTTCCAATTCAAGAACGCGAAGGTCACGGTGCGCACGTCGACGGTGGGATCGATGTCGACCTGGCGGATGCCGTCGCGCTCGGTGGCGAGTGGGCCGCTGGAGCTGAAGTCGTAGCTGAGCGCCCAGATGTAGCCAGCGATGGGCGAGATGAGCGCAATGCGATCGGCCACGTCGCCGTCGTCGCAATCGGCGCAGTCGCCACCGTTGGTGAGCATGCCCAGGCCCCACTGATCGCCCGTGCGCCCGGCGACGATGAGACCAAACGGCAAGAGCGCTTCGCCGTAAGCGCGTCGCACGCGAATCGACGGCGTAGGCGAGAGCTGCGAGTGCGACGCCGAGGGCACGCCGTCCGGCAGGCCGCCCGCAGCGAGGTCGCCGAGAATGTCCAGGCGTGCCTTCACGGCCACGATCCCGCCGGGCGCATAAGCCGCGAGATCCGTGCGCAGGCGCAGATCTGCGGCCGTGAGCCACTGTCCGTTCGGATCAGAGAGAGGCACAGGGAACAGCAGCTGGCCGCTCGGCGTCGGCCCGCGATCGAGGTCGAGGTTGTCGAGGCCGGCGGTGCGCAGGCGGAAGGTGCCTGCGGCTTCGAAGCGCGGCGTATCGGTCGGGACGATGTCCTGGCCGATGTCGGTGAAGCCGGTGGCCGCCGCGAGCGCGGGAACGCACACGATCGCAAGGGCCATGAGAAACTTCACGGCTGGCCCTCCAGGAAGCGCTGGAGCTCCGCGTTCGACTGCTCCGCGGCCTCGATCATGGGGAAGTGGCCGCAGCGCGGATAGGCCACGAGCTTGGCGTCGAGGTCGCGCGCGAGCCGCTCGCCGACATCCAGCGTGGTCACGCGATCCTCGCGGCCCCAGAGCAGCAGCGCCGGCTTGCGCAGCGAGCGGTACTTGAGCTGTTGCTCCGCAAAATGCATTCCCCGCACTGCAGCAAGCGCGGCGGCGCGGGTGCCCGGACGGTCGAGCGCTTTCTGTACGTCGTCCACCAGCTGCTGGGTCACGTAGCGCTGATCGTAGAAGGCGAGGGCGAGTCGCTCGTCGGGGCGCTGGTCGTAGTAGAGGCCGAATAGCGTCTCGCCCACGCCGCGCGCGCGCGCCCATAGGAAGAACGTGGGGAGCTGCTCCTCGTAGACGTACGCGTCGTACAGCGCGATCTTCTCCACGCGATCCGGCTGCTGAATCGCCATGGCCAGGGCGATGCTCGAGCCCCACGAGTGGGCCACGATGCTGGCCTTCTTCACGCCGCGCTGGTCGAGCAGGGCCCACACCAGCGTGGCCTGCGCGTCGGGTGAGTAGTCGCCCTCGGGGCGATCGGTCCAGCCAAAGCCCTTCAGGTCGAGGGCGATCACGCGGTGGTTCTTCGCGAGCTGCGGCGCGACGGCGGTCCACGTCTCGAGCGAGCTCGCGAACCCGTGGAGCATGACCACCACCGGCCCGGAGCCGGTGTCGGTGTAGCGGACGCGCGCGCCTTCGACGTCGGCGTAGGTGGCGTCGGCGGGCTCGCCGGGCATGGCGCCGCGGTGGAAGCCGAGGCAGCCCGTGACCAGGGGAAGCGCCATCAGAAGGAATCTCCAGAGCTGTTGCCCCGCAACAATCTGACCCAAGGTGGATGTGGGAGGCGCTTCCCAGCGCCGACACGATCCCTGGCTCACGGCGCGAGCCCCTTGAGCTCGCTGGCCTGGCCGAAGTTCACGTCCACCGGCCCGAAGTACGAGGTCTGGGACGCGGCGCTGGCCACGGTGCCGAAGCAGTCGGTGGTGAAGGCCATGGTGCGGCTGTAGCTGAGCACGCCGCCGACTTCGCGCGTGAGCTGGGTGTCCACGCGGAGCACGGGGAAGCTGGCGTAGGGCGTCTGCGCCACGCCGGCGGCGTCCACGGTGGTGTCGTACGACTCGTAGTACGCGGTCGGCGTGACGCCCTGGAACGTCCCCGTCACCAGCGAGCTGTCGGTGCTCCAGCTGGCGTTGAGCGTGATCGGGAACTGGAGCACCACGATGGGCGGGTCGTAGGTGAGCTCGGTCTCGCTCGGGCCGCTCGCGGGCGTCGCCACGCCGAGCAGCAAGAGCTGCGTATCGGTGATTTGGAAGATGCCGAGCAGGTCCGCTCCGGCGGAGAGCGGCGTGGTGTACGACGCGCTGGGGAAGTCGTTGGCGAACCAAGCATTCGCGAGCGAGTTGGTGGTGAAGACGTCGGCGGTGCCCGGCGCGAGCACGGCGTCGAAGTCCCAGAGCGTGCCGCCGTCGTCGAGCATGGTGCCGGCGACGTCGAAGCCCGCATCGAAGACCGCGCGGTACTGCGCATGCAGTCCGGCCTGGAGCGGGAGCTCGGCGCGCGTGATGGTCGCATCGCCGTTGGGCTGACATGCGCCGGTGGTGCCGCTCGTGCTGCTGGACGTCGAGCTGGTCGTGGTGCTCGTGCTCGAGGTGCTCGTCGTCGTCGTCGCGCCGCTCGAGCCGCTGGTGGTCGTCGACGTCGTCGCGCTCGTGCTGCTGCCGGTCGACGTCGTTGAGCTGGCGGTGCTGCCCGAGCTGCCACCCGTCGAGCCTGCGGCGGTGCTGCCGCCGACGGGCGCGCAGGAGCCGTCGCTGCGGCAGACGCCCGAGGCGCAGTCTGCTGCAACGCGACATGCGCTCTGCGAGCCGGAGCACGCAGTGCACAAGAGGGCGAGGGCGGCGATGGCGACGGCGCGGTTCACGTCAGGCCGCCTCCAGCCCGCGAATCGAGCGATCCTCGACCGCCGCCGGGCCCGTCTCACGCATGCCCATCGCGGGAATGACCACCAGCCCGTGCAGCATGGCCAGCGTGGCGAGCGCCGCGGTGAAGCCGGCGTGCTGCGCGACCGCGCCCGTGAGCGTGGGCAGCAAGAAGCCGCCGGCCTGGCCCACGAGCATGAGGAAGCCCATCGCCGCACCGGCGCGCGCCGGTCCGATGCCGGGCAGCTCGAGCGGGAGCTGGAACAGCAGCGGCGAGACGCAGCCGCCGCCGAGCGCGGCGATCATCAGGAACGCGGTGCCCATCTGGCCGGGCACGAATGCGAAAGCAAAGAGCGACACGCCGGCCACCAGCCCGCCCACGAGGAGAATCGGCCGCCGGCGCCCAAGGCGATCGGAGATCGCCGGGCCGCCGAAGTTCGCAATGGCCGCCGCCACGAGCCACAGCGCGATCGCCGGACCAACTTGCGTGAGCGCAAAGCCGCGCGCCAGCAGCGCGTGGGGCAGCGTGCCCAGCAGCGCGAGGTAGCCACCGAAGATGAGGAACTGCATGCCGCCGACGCGGAGGAGCTGCCCATCGCGGGCCAGCTTGAGCACATCGCCGATGGCCGCGTGCTTCGACGCGAGCTGCCGATCGCGCGCGAGCGCCAACCACAGCGCGGCCACGACGGCCATCGCCACACCCGCGGCCACCATGAGAGGACGCCAGCCGCCGAGGGTCGGTGCGAGGAAGGTGCGCGCCGTGAGCACGGTGAGCGCCGTGCCGAGCGTGTAGCAGAGTAGGGCGAGCCCGTTTGCGCGCGCCAGATGTTGCGGCGCAACATGGCCGGCGAGCAGCTTGGGAATCGCGGGCGCGGTGAAGCCGATGTGCAAGCCAAACGCGAACATGGAGAGGCCAAGGCCCACCGGCCCGTGCACGAGCGCCCGGCAGGCGCAGGCGAGGGCGCCGGCGATCAGCGCCAGGCCGGCAACCCGACGCGGCCCGAAGCGGTCCACCGCTGCGCCACCGACGGGAGAAGCCAGCGCGATGCCCGCCGGCGCCATGCCCCAGATCAGACCCATCACGCCGGTGCCGAGCGAGAGCTCCTTGGCAATCTGCGGCATGAGCGGCGGGAGGAGGCTCCAGCCGAGGCCGCCTCCGATTCCCTGGGCGAGCGCTGCGAGCAGCACCGTGGAGCGGGGACGCATACCGGCTTGGACCATGACAGGCCTCCGTGCGAGCGGGCGGCAAGATAGCCGCCGGGACGAACCTGTCAAGCGACAATTGTTGCGGCGCACAAAAACGGCGGGTTGCGAATGCCGGAGTGGGCGACTAGGGTGCTGCACCGCAACGAGGGGAGGTCTTTCATGGTCCAGGTGAAGAAGTACGGAAACCGCCGGCTCTACGACACGGAGGAGAGTCGCTACATCACGCTCGAGGAGCTGGCGGCCAAGGTGCAGGGCGGCAGCGACGTGCAGGTCGTCGACGCCAAGACCGGCGAAGACCTCACCCAGGCCACGCTGGTGCAGATCATCATGGAGAGCCGCGGGGCCGCACGGTTGCTGCCTGTGCCGCTGCTCATCCAGCTCATCCGGCTGAACCACGAGGCCCTGGGCGAGTTCCTGGGCCGCTACGTGGCCGGCGCGCTGGAGCTCTACCTCCAGGCCAAGAGCGGCGCCCAGGCCCTGGCGCCCTTCAACCCCTTCGCCACCGTGCCCTTCAGCGCCGCCGACGCCTTCTCGCGCATGCTGGGCGGGGTGATGCCGGGCTGGGGTGGCCGCCCGCCGCAGCCCGCTCCTGCTGCACCGCAACAGGGCCCGGACGACGTGGCCCGCCTGCGGCGCGAGCTCGACGAGCTGAAGCAGAGCCTGCGCAAGCGGGCGAAGAAGCGCTGAAATTGTGCACCGCAACAAATTTCGCTTGACGGATTCGTCGGGGTGGCTACCTTCTCGCGGCTGTAAGCCAACCCGCGGCCGCGCGCCGCACGGAGAAATCCCATGAGCGAGAAGAACGTGAACGTGGCTGGTCCGATGGCCGATGCGTGGAAGAAGGGCGTCGAGGAGAACATGGCCCGCGTGCAGGCCGGCTTCGAGGAGCTGGCCAAGCTGGAGCAGATGGCCACCGAGCAGACCCGGGTGCTGCTGAACGACATCGCCCGCCTGCAGCAGGAAGGCCTGACCTGGGCCACCAAGGTGAACGCCGAGTGGCGCAAGGTGGGCATGGACGCCTTCCGCAAGAGCGCCGAGCTCTTCACCCCCAAGGCCTAAGACCATGAGCGACGCCGCCATGCCGAGGACGGATGCAGGCACTTCGGGTGGGCCGCCCTCGCTTGGCGGCGCGCCGTGGAAGCCGGGGATGCCCGTCACCCCGAAGGACGTGATCTGGCGCGACGGGATCGCGCAGCTCTACCGGTTCCGCCCCGCGGTGGGCGCGCCGCGCGACGCGAAGGCGCTGCCGGTGCTGCTGGTGCCGTCGATCATCAACCGCTGGTACGTGCTCGACCTGCGCCCCACCGCGACGCTCGCGGGCGCGCTGGTGAAGGCCGGGCTCGACGTCTACTGCCTGGATTGGGGCGCGCCCGAGGACGAGGACCGCTTCCTGAACTGGGACGATCTGCAGGCTCGCCTGGGCCGCGCCGTCCGCAAGACCCTTCGCGACGCGGGCACCAAGAAGCTGAGCATGCTCGGCTACTGCATGGGTGCCACGTTGGCCAGCATCTACGCTGCGCTGCACAACGAAGAGATCGGCGGCCTGGTGAACCTGGCCGGGCCGATCGACTTCTCGCAGGGTGGCTTCCTGGCGCACATGACCGACAAGCGCTGGTTCGATCCCGAGGCCATCGCCTCCGCCGGCAACATGGGCGCTGCGCAGATGCAGGCGGGCTTCGCCGCGCTGCGGCCCACGCTCAACGTGGCCAAGTGGGTGGGCTGGCTGGACCGCGCCCACCTCCCCGAGGCGCGGGAGAGCTTCGACGCGCTGGAGAGCTGGTCGGGCGACAACATCGCGTTCCCGGCCGCGGCGTACGCGACGTACATCCGCGAGCTGTACCAGGAGAACCGGCTCGTCCGCGGCGAGCACTTTGTTGCGGGGCAGCGTGTGTCGCTGGGGAAGATCACCTGCCCGATTCTGACCGTCGTGGCCGAGAAGGACACCATCTGCCCGCCGCCTGCAGCCAAGGCCCTCAACGAGCACTCCGGCTCCAGCGACGCCCAGGTGCTCGCCGTGCCCGGGGGCCACGTGGGCGCCGTGGTGGGAGGGAAGGCCGCGACGCTGCTATACCCCGCGCTCGCCCGCTGGTTCGGGGCCCGAACGCGATCTGCTTTGCGCAACGCGAAATCCCAACTGTGAGTCTCGAGGAGAACCGCACATGCAACTCAAGGATCTGAAGATCATCGTCACTGGCGCTGCCCGCGGCATGGGCGCGCACTTCGCCAAGCGGCTCGCCGAGGCCGGAGCCAAGGTCGCCGCCGGCGACGTGGCCGAGGACGCGCTCAAGGAGCTCGCGCCCCACGGCATCAAGACCCGCAAGCTCGACGTGAGCAACGAGGCCGACGTCGAGGCCTTCGTGGCCTGGGCCCACCAGGAGCTCGGCGGCCTCAACGGCCTCATCAACAACGCGGGCATCCTCCGCGACGGCCTGCTGGTGAAGAAGGACAAGACCACCGGCGAGATCAAGAAGCTCTCCACCGCCGACTGGAACGCGGTCATCGGCGTAAACCTCTCCGGCGCCACGTTCATGGTGCGCGAGACGGTGGCCAAGATGGCGGCGAGCGGTGAGAAGGGCGTCATCGTGAACATGAGCTCGGTGGCGCGGCACGGAAACCGCGGCCAGTCGAACTACGTATCGGCGAAGGCGGCGCTCGCGGCCAACACCCTCACCTGGGCGCGCGAGTTCGCGCCGTTCGGCATCCGCGTGGGCGCCATCGCCCCGGGCATGATCGAGACGCCCATGACCCAGGGCATGAACCAGAAGGCCCGCGACGCCCTGGTGGCCAACGTGCCCGTGGGCCGCATCGGCGTGCCCGAGGACATCTGGCTGGCGGTGAAGTTCGTGCTCGAGTGCGACTACTTCGACGGCCGCACCATCGACGTGGACGGCGGCCTCGCAATGTAACGAAGTCGTTACGTAACGAGTCTGTTACGTCAGGAGCCCGTTCGTCCCGCGTTGGGATGGGCGGGCTTCGTCATTGCTGGCTGAGATCGAACCGTTCGAAGCAGCGCCCGAGGAAGAGCACCCCGAACGCCGCCTCGACGAGCAGCACCAGCGCGCCCGCGGCCGCACCCAGCACCACCGCGAGCGGTCCCCAGCCCGCGCCCAGCGCCACGAGCGCGAACACACCCGCGCCCACCACGCCCGCCGGAATCAGACCCAGCGCGGCGGCGAGCAGGGTGCCGATGAGCGTGAGCATGCGCTGGCCCATGGCCTCGATGCCGCGCGGCCCCTGCACGCCCGACTGCACCCAGCCGGGAAACAACAGCACGCCTGCGTTCTGCACGATCACCAGGCAGAGGTTCACCGGCGGCAGCAGGAGCGCGAGCCCGAGCGCGGTGCCGGCGCGGCCGGCGAAGGCGAGCGTCGACGCGGGGATGATGAGCGTGGCGCCGAGCAGGCAGCACCACTGCGCCGCGGCCACGACGGTCGCCGGCGCGAGCACCTCGCCGGCGGCCACTTGCCAGCCGCGCAAGGGCAGGGTGCGGAGCATGTCGATGTTGGGCAGGTCGAGGCGGAAGTCGAGGCGGTACACCTGGGTGCCGAAGAGCGTGAAGTAGCCCGCGAGGATCACCAGACACCCGGCCGCAATGACGCGGCGCTCATCTCCCGTCGCCATCAGCACCGGAACCATCGCCAGCGCGAAGAGGATCGCGAAGGCGATGCCCATACGCAGCGAGAGCAGCCGCACGCCCGCGGTGAGGTTCTTCCAGAGCAGCGCGACGATCGGGCTACCCGAGGCAGAGAGCCGCCAGGGCGCCTTGGCCGCGCGGAGCGGGAGCTGGCCGCGTCGCCTCGCCTCGAGGCGCTTACCGCGGCGCTCGGCGGCGGCGATCGAGGCTTCTTGAAAGTTCGCGTCGGTCGTAAGCGCCCACGTGTAGTGCGCGCCCAGCGAGAGCAGCGCGAACGCGAGCGACAGCGGCAGCGTGCTCCCCGGTAACGCGAGCGCGACCTCCAACGCCGGCCGGATTGGCGCGGAGACCCAGCGCAGCGGGCCCGCACCGAACGCGTCGAGGAACCAGGTCTGCACCTCGGGCGCGGTGCTTGGGAAAGGCACGCGGTAGATCGTGTAGCCCATGGCGCCCACGATGGCCGCGGGCACGAGCAGCGCCAGGAGCCGCCTCGCGCCGCCGGCCACGCCGTGCTCGAGCAAGCTCCCGCGCGTGAGCGACGCGGAGATGTTGTGCAAGCCGAGCGTGGCCACGCCCATCCACGCGCCGATGAAGAAGCGCACGTTGGGCGCGCCGATGCGATGGCCCAGGCCCCAGGTCAGGAACAGCGCGGTGAACGCCGAGAAGAAGAGCGTGCGCGCGAGCTTGTAGTGCACGAGCGCGCGGCGCGTGAGCGGCGCGGGAAACAGGAACTGAATCTCCGCTTCGCTGAAGGTGAGGCTGGCCTCGTCGCCGCCGAAGGTCCAGGTCCAGAGCACGATGAGAAGGAAGAGCGCGAGCATGCCCGCGCCGAGCACGGTGCTCTCCACGCTCAGCGCGAGCCCGTGCGTGGGCCGCATGCCGTGCCGCGCGAAGATGCTCCAGAGGTAGAAGAAGCCCATCGCCGACGCCGCCAGGTAGCGCGGCTGGCGCAGCCGCTGGAGCTGGCGGCGCAAGAGGTTGCGCAGCGTCGCGGTGGTGATGAACATCAGCACCGCCACGGCCTTCATGCGGCGCCGTCCTTCGCGGTGATGCGGATGAAGAGCTCCTCGAGCGACGCGCCTTCGCCGGCCTGTTCGCCCAGCCGCGCGCGGATCTCCTCGAGCGTGCCCAGCACCACCAGCTTGCCGTTGGCGATGATCAGGATCCGGTGGCAGAGCTCCTCGACCAGGTGCAGCAGGTGCGAGCTCAGCACGATCGACGTGCCCTCTTCGCTGCGCTTCTTGAGGCTCTGCTTCATCTTGCGGATGCCGAGCGGGTCCAGGCCCGTGAGCGGCTCATCGAGCAACACCAGGCGCGGCGAGTGCAGGAAGCCGCAGGCAATCGTCAGCTTCTGCTTCATGCCGCGCGAGAGCTCGCCGGGGAGCACGTTCTGCTTCTCGCGCAGCTCGAGCTCCTCGAGCAGCGAGTCCGCGTGCGCTTCCCAATCCGCGACGCCGTACAGCCGCGCGACCAGGTTCAGGTGCTCGCGGACGGTGAGGTAGTCGAAGAGCCGCGGCTCGTCGGGCAGGAAGGCGAGCTCGCGCTTGGCGGCCACGGGATCCTGGGCAATGTCGCAGCCCACGATGCGCACCGTGCCGTGCGTGGCCGGGAGCACACCGCCGAGGCAGCGCAGGGTGCTGGTCTTGCCTGCGCCGTTGGGGCCCACGAGCCCGAGCACCTCGCCCGGGCGCACGGCGAAGCTGAGATCGGTGACGGCGGTGAAGCTGCCGTACACCTTCGCCAGGTTCTGCACCTCGAGGACGGGCGGCGCTTCGGTCGCGAGAACGGGCTGCATGCGCGTCGAATTCTAGCGACAACCGCGCGCAACGCGAGGGGCGCTCAGTGCGCCTCGGCCCAGCTCTTGCCGCTCCCGAGGTCGACCTTCAGCGGCACGTCGAGCTGGGCGGCGCCTTCCATCGCGGCGCGCGTCACGCGCCCGAGCGCGTCGAGCTCGTCCACCGGCGCCTCGAACAAGAGCTCGTCGTGCACCTGCAGCAGCATGCGCGAGCGGAGCTTGTTCTTCGCCAGCGCCTCGTCCACGCGGAGCATGGCGCGCTTCACGATGTCGGCGGCGGTGCCCTGAATGGGCGCGTTCACGGCGATGCGCTCGGCCGCAGCGCGCAGCGCGAAGTTGCGCGAGGAGATGTCGGGCACCGGTCGGCGGCGGCCGTACAAGGTGCTCACCACCTCTTCTCGCTTGGCCTGGGCGATGGTCTCGTCGAGCCACTTGCGCACGCCCTGGTAGCGCTGGAAGTACTTGTCGATGATCACCTGCGCGTCGGCGCCGGGGATGTCGAGGCGGTGCGAGAGCCCGAAGCTCGTCTGCCCGTAGGCGATGCCGAAGTTCACGGCCTTTGCGGCGCGGCGCATCTCGGGCGTGACCTGGTCGAGCGCCACCCCGAAGACCTCGGCGGCGGTGCGGGTGTGCACGTCCTCGTCCTTCTTGAACGAGTCGGACAGCGCCTCGTCCTTGGAGAAGTGCGCGAGGATCCGCAGCTCGATCTGCGAGTAGTCGGCCGAGACCAGCTCCCAGCCCTCGCGCGCCACGAACGCCGCGCGGATCTGGCGGCCCTGCTCGGTGCGCACGGGGATGTTCTGAAGATTCGGATCATTTGAGCTCAAACGACCGGTCGCCGCGCCGATCATGTTGAACGTGGTGTGCACGCGATCGTCCGCGTCGCAGAGCGCGGGCAGGGTGTCCACGTAGGTGCTCTTCAGCTTCGAGAGCGAGCGGTGCTCGAGGATGATCTTCGGCAGCGGGTGGCTCTCGGCGAGCTTCTCCAGCGTCTCCTGGTCCACCGAGTTGCCGGTCTTGGTGCGGCGCTGCACGGGCAGCTTGAGCTCGTCGAAGAGCACCTGGCCGAGCTGCTGCGTCGAGCCCACCACGAACTCGTGGCCCGCCAATTGATATATCTCTTTGAGGAGCCGGTTCAGCTCCTTCTCCATGTCGGCGTCGAGCGAGGCGAGCAGCTTCTTGTCCACGCGGACGCCGTCGCGCTCCATCTCCGCGAGCACGCGCACCAGCGGCACCTCGAGCTCGCGGTAGAGCCCCATCAGCTGCTGGCGCTCGAGCTCGGGGAGGAAGAACGCGTGCAGCCGAAGCACCGCGTCGGCGCCGGCGCCGGCCCAGGCTGCGGCCTGCTCCACGAGCGCATCCGTGAGCGGTCGCGCCTTCTTGCCCGTCTCGAGCAGCTCGCCGGGGAGCTCGATGCGCAGCCGCTCGCGCGCCAGATCCGCGAGGTGGTGCTCGCGACGCGCGCTGTTCACCAGGAACGACGCGAGCTCCACGTCGCCTTTGATCCCGCGCAGCGTCACGCCGGCCTTGGCGAGCGCGTGCCAGTCGTCCTTCAAGCGATGACCGAGCTTTGGCGTGTCGCTCTCGAGCGCTGGCTTGAGCTTCTCGTAGACCGCGGCCTCGTTGAGCTGCTGCACGCCCAGGTAGCGATGGCCGAACGGCACATAGAACGTGCGTCCCTCGCCGAGCCCGAAGCCCAAGCCGATCGGCCGATCGCCGGGCTGCGCGACCACGCGAAGCGAGAACGTGCTCGCCTTGGCCAGCGCGTCGGCGAGCTCGGCGAGCGCCTCGGGCGTCTTCACGGTCACGGTGTTCAGCGCGGCGGGCGTGACGGCGGCCAGCGGCGGCGCGGGCAGATCGCGAATGAGCCGCGTGAACTCGAGCTCGGTGAACAGCTTGCGGCAGGCGTCGGCGTCGAGCGGCTCGCGCTTCAAGTCCGCGGGGCCGAAGTCGAGCGGCACGTCTTCCTTGAGCTTCACCAGCTCGCGGTTGCGCTTGAGCTGCTCGCGGCTCGCGCCGATCGACTCGCGCAGCTTGGGCTTTTCGATCTTCTCCCAGCCGGCGATGAGCGCGTCGAGCGAGCCGAAGTCTTGAATGAGCTTCGCGGCGGTCTTCGGTCCCACGCCGGTGATGCCCGGGATGTTGTCGATGGAGTCGCCGATGATGGCCATGTAGTCGACGACCTGATCCGGCCGCACGCCGAGCTTGGCCACGACCTCGTCCATGCCGGTCTTCTTCTCCATCATCGTGTCGTAGAGCTCGACGTCCGGCGTGACGAGCTGCATGAAATCCTTGTCGCCGGTGATGACCACGACCTTGAAGCCGTCGGCGACGGCGCGCTTGGTCAGCGTGCCGATGACGTCGTCCGCCTCGACGCCCTGCACCTCGAGGGTGCGCACGTTCAGCGCCTTGGCCACCTGGCGCACGAGGGGAAACTGCGACGCGAGATCGTCGGGCGGCGCGGTGCGGTTGGCCTTGTACTCGGGGTAGAGGTCGTCGCGGAACGTCTTGCCGCGCGCGTCGAACACCAGCGCCACGTGCGAGGGATCGCGCTCGCGCAGCGCCTTGAGCACCATGTTGGTGAAGCCGTAGACCGCGTTGGTGGCCACGCCCTTGCTCGTCGAGAGGCTGGGGATGGCGTGGTACGCGCGGTAGACGTAGGAGCTCGCGTCGATGAGCTCCAGCGTGGGCTTGGTGTTCTCGGCCATGGGGATGGATTAACCGCGGATCGGCCGCAGATCGCCAGCGCGAAACGTCAGACCGCGGATCCGGGTGCGAGCAGCGACAGGAGCACCGCCACCGCCACCGAGCCGAACATTCCCACCACGGAGATCGCCGCGAGCACGATCCACCCGGCTTGCGAGGCGCCGGACTCTTGCTCGCCCGCGTACGTCGCCTTCGCGCCGAGCGTGAGCACGCCGCTGAGCACGAGCAGGAAGCCCGCGACGCCGCCGCCGAGGTGTCCCAGCGCGCTGATGCCGGGCAAGAGCGAGATGACCGCATTCAAGCCGACGAGCCGGAGCAGCGACTGGCGCATGTTCCGCGCGGCCATGGGCGGGATGAGCATGTGCGGCCGCATCGCCAGCGCGAGCGCGCCCGTGATGAGCCCCCAGATGGCCCCCGAGGCGCCGAGCACGGCCTGGTTCGGCTGCAAGAGGCCCGTCAGAATCGAGCCGCCGAGCCCGCTCAGCGCGTAGAGCACCACGAAGCGCGGGCGGCCGAGCACCCGCTCGAGCAGCCGGCCGAGCGAGTACAGCACCCACATGTTCGAGGCGATGTGCATCAGGTTGCCGTGCAGGAACGTCGACGACCAGAGCCGCCAGATCTGTCCGTGCGCCTCGAGCTGCCCCACACCGACGCCCATGTTGTCGAGGTGAGGCAACGTCAACTGTAACAAGAATGTAAAGACGCAGGTGCCGATGATGATGTACGTCGCCCAGGGCTTCTGGCTGTTGAGGTTGGCGAAGAAGGCCCGCTCGAGCGCCACGGCGCGCTGCACCTCGGGCGGCGGCTCGGGCGGCTGCATCCAGGGCGGGGGCACGTAGCCGGGGTCGCTGGACTTCATTCCGCTTCCTTAACCTACTCGCGGCGTTTCTGCCTGCGTGCTAGGCACGCGCGACCTGGAGGGAACATGGAACGCGTCCAAGGCATCGGTGGTGTCTTCTTCAAGTGTCGCAGGCCGGAGCAGCTGCAGCGCTGGTACGAGAAGCACCTGGGCGTGCCCCTGCACAACGGCTACGTGCTCTTCTCCGCCAAGGCGAAGGACCAGACGCTCTGGGCACCGTTCCCGGCGAAGACCGACTACTTCAAGCCGAGCCGCGCACCGTTCATTATTAACTTTCGGGTTAATAACCTGGACCGCATGCTCGCCCAGCTGCGCAAGGCGAAGTGCAAGGTCGACGCGAAGGTTGAGGCCTCGGAGTTTGGCCGCTTCGGCTGGGTGATGGATCCCGAGGGCAACCGCGTGGAGCTCTGGGAGCCGCCGAAGAGGAAGCGCTAGCTTCCCATCCGCTTTCGGATCTCGGCTTCCATGCGTCGCACCACCTCTTCGAGGCCGAGATCCGTGGAGTCGAGGATCACCGCGTCGTGCGCGGCGCGCAGCGGTGCGACCTCGCGCATCGAGTCGTCACGGTCGCGCTGGCTCTGCTCGCTGAGCACCTTGTCCAGCTCCACCGGCTGGCCCTTGGCGAGCAGCTCCTTGTAGCGGCGCTGCGCGCGCTCGGCGCTGGCGGCGGTGAGGAAGAACTTCGCCTGCGCGTCGGGGAAGACCACGGTGCCGATGTCGCGCCCCTCGAGGATGGCGCCGGTCTTGGCCGCGCGCGCGAGGCGGCGCTGCATCTCCAGCAGTCCGTCGCGAACGACCGGACGCGCGCTCACCGCGCTCGCCGCCTTGCTCATCTCCGGCGTGCGGATGGCGGCAGAGACGTCTTCGTCGCCGTTCCAGCCGTGCAGGTAGACCTTGTTCTCGTCGCCCTGGAACTCGAAGTGCAGCTCGAGCGTGGGGAGCAAGTGCGCGAGCGCCGCGTCATCGTCATAGGCGATGCTCTGGCGAGAGGCCGCGAGCGCCACGGTTCTGTAGATCGCCCCGGTGTCCACGAGCGCGAAGCTGAGCTTCTTGGCGAGCGCCTTGGAGACGGTGCTCTTGCCCGCGCCCGCGGGTCCGTCGATGGCCACGATGAACGGACCGGAGCTGGCCACGCTCACTCCTCGAGGAACGGACCGAGCCGACGGAAGCGCTCGTAGCGATCGCGCACCAGCGCGGGGCCGTCGAGCGCGGAGAGCTCCTGCAGGTGCCGCCGCAGCGCGCGCCCCAGGTTCTGCGCGGTGTGCGAAGGATCGCGGTGCGCGCCGCCCGCCGATTCGCGCACCACCTCGTCCACCACGCCGAAGCCCATCAGGTCGTTGGCGGTGAGCCGCAGCGACTCGGCCACCTTCTCGGCCTTGGAGCTGTCGCGATAGAGGATGGCGCTCGCCGACTCCGGCGCGATGACGCAGTACCAGCTGTGCTCGAGCATCAGCACGCGGTTGCCCACGCCCACCGCGAGCGCGCCGCCCGAGCCGCCCTCGCCGATGATGGTGCAGAGCACCGGCACCTCGAGGCGCGACATCACCTCCAGGCACACCGCGATCGCTTCTGCCTGGCCGCGCTCTTCGGCGCCGATGCCGGGGTACGCGCCGGGCGTGTCGATGAAGGTGAAGAGCGGCCGCCTGAAGCGGTTGGCCAGCTCCATCACGCGCTCCGCCTTCCGGTAGCCCTCGGGACGGGGCATGCCGAAGTTGCGGTGCATGTTCTCCTTGGTGTTGCGGCCCTTCTGGTGGCCGATGACGGCCACGGGGATTCCGTCGAACCGCGCGAAGCCGGCGATGATCGACGGATCCTCGGCGAAGCTGCGATCGCCGTGCAGCTCGTAGAAGTCCGTGAAGAGGAAGTTCAGGTAGTCCTGCGTGTACGGGCGGTCCGGGTGACGCGAGAGCTGCACCACCTGCCAGCGGGTGAGGTCACTGAAGATCTCGGCCTGGAGCTTGCGGGCCTTGCGCTCGAGCTTGACGATCTCGTCGGCAAAGTCGACGGAGCCGCCGTACGAGAGCGTCTTGAGCTCCTCGATCTTCCGCTCCAATTCGATGAGCGGCTTCTCGAATTCCAGCGCGTAGCGAGGGGACGCCATGGGCGCGTCGGAAGTAGCACGCGCGCCCGGCCCCTTCAAGGACGCTCGTCAGCGACCGCCCTGGGTCAGCACCACCGGATAACGCACGTCGACGACGCCGCCGCCGAGCGGCTTGGGGAAGAGCATGCGGGCGAAGCGCTCGCGGAGGCAGGCGTCGAGCTCGTTGTCCTGCGCGCTGCTCGCGGCGACGTTGGCCTGGATCACGCTGCCCTCGGCGCCGATGACGAAGTGCATGTCCACGCGGCCGGTGAGCGAGGGATTCCGCACCAGCGCCTGGTCGTAGCAGTAGCGGATGGAGCCGTGGTTGCGGTGGATGACCTGGCGGATGAGCTCGCGGTCGAGTGAGCCGACGACTTGTGGTCCGTCGTTCGTGATCACCGGATCCGCGTGCACTTTGCAATCTGCTCCCGTGCAGAGCTTCACCGCACGATCGCCGTAACCCGGGCCGTGTCCTGGAACGGCGCCGATGCCAAAGGTCGTCCCGCCCGGATCGCCGCCGCCCGGACCGCCGCGCAGGCCCATGCCGCCGAACGGCCCGCCCGAGCCAGCGACCTTGCCGAGCCCTTGCGCGGCCTGCGCCAGCGCATTTCCGACACCGCTCGGAGAGAGCAGCGCGCTGAGGCCCGAGCCGCCGAGGAGCTGCTTGATGTCCGGGCCGCCGCTCTTGCTCGGCTTGTGTTGCGGCGCGCGAGCGGGCGTCGCGCTGTGGTGCTCCGCGACGGCTTCGTGCGTGGCGGCCACCGCTGTGCGATGCACCGGAGGAGGCGTCGTCGGAATCAGCTTCACGATGCGCGGCGCGGCGCGGGTGAGCGCATCCGCGCTGTCGTCGTCGGCGCTCGACTGCGGCGCGGCGATCACCGCGAACACCAGCGCCACCGCGCAGAGCAGGAGCGTGTTCCACCAGCCGCTCTCGAAGGCCTCGTCCCATCGCGCGATCGCACGAGGCGGGGCAGGGCGCAGCGCGAGCTCGGCGTCCAGGGCGCCAAAGTGCAACCGCGCGGGCGTGCCCTCGACGAGCTCCAGGTCGCCACCGGGCGTGTGCACCGCCACGCTGCCGTCGACGTGCTCGGCCCGAACCGCGGGCAGCCCCGGTGGACCGAGCCGCGCGCGGGCGTGGAGCTGGTCGAGCGGCACGCGCTCTGCCCAGAGGAGCTGATCACCCCAGCGCCAGCGCACTTCGAGCCCAACGGAACGCGCGTCCATGCGGCCTCCGGTGACGACCGGAGATGCAGACAGCGCGTGGAGAAAAAGGTTCCTGTTCAGTTCGCCGGCGCGGCGGTCGCTTCGGCGTCGTCGTCGTCGCCGAGGAGCTGGCCGGACTTCTGCGCCGCGTAGCGGTTGAGCTTGTTGTAGAGCGTCTTCTCGCTGATGCCCAAGACCTGCGCGGTGCGGCTCTTGTTGTGGTTCATCTTCGAGAGCGACGCGAGGATGTACTCGCGCTCCACCTCGCGCATCTGCAGGCCGAGCGGCACGCGCAACAGCTGCGTCTCTTCACGCGTCCCGACCATGTCCGCGGGCAGGTGCTCGCGCGTGACCACGTCGCTCTCGCAGAGGATCACCGCGCGCTCGACGGTGTTGCGCAGCTCGCGAATGTTTCCCGGCCAGGCGTAGCTCTGGAGCACCTCCATCGCCGAGGCGTGCACGCCCGACACGCGCTTGCCCGACTCCTGGTTGAACTTCTCCACGAAGTGCTGCACCAGCAGCGGGATGTCCTCGCGGCGATCGCGGAGCGGCGGCAGAAGCACCTGGAACACGTTGAGCCGGAAGTAGAGATCCTCGCGGAACCGCATCGCCTTGATCTCTTCTTTCAGGTCCCGGTTCGTCGCGCAGAGGACGCGCACGTCCACCTCGATCTCGCTCTTGCCGCCCAGCCGCCGCAGCCGCTCTTCCTCGAGCACGCGGAGGAACTTGGACTGCAGCTCGAGCGGCAGCTCGCCGATCTCGTCGAGAAAGAGGGTGCCGCCGTCGGCGAGCTCGAAGCAGCCCATGCGCCGCGCATCCGCGCCGGTGAACGCGCCCTTCTCGTAGCCGAAGATCTCGCTCTCGATGAGCGTCGCGGGAATCGCCGAGCAGTTGATGGCCACGAACGCCTTGTCGCGCCGCGGCGAGAGCCCGTGAATCGCGCGCGCGACGACCTCCTTGCCGGTGCCGCTCTCGCCCGCAATGACCACCGGCGCCTTGCTCGGCGCGACCTTCGCGAGCAGATCGGCCACGCGTCGCATCGCCGGGCTCACGCCGACGAAGTTCGCCTGCCGGCTCTGGCCGAGCTCGCCGAGCCGTCGCCGCAGCACGGCCACCTCGTGCAGGGTCTGCTTCTTCTCCAGAGCGCGCGCGATGATCACCCGCAGCTTCGCGGTGTCGAGCGGCTTCTCGATGAAGTCGTAGGCGCCTTCCTTGATGGCCTGCACGGCCACGTCCACCGAGCCGCGGCCGGTGACCATCACCACCGGACAATCCGGCAGCTCCTCGCGCAGCGTCTTCAGCAGCCAGAGCCCGTCGGTCTGGGGCATCACCAGATCGCTGAGCACCACGTCGGGCCGGAACTCGGTGGCGCGGCGCAGCGCCTCGTGGCCGTCGACCGCTTGCTCCACGCGGTGGCCCCAACCGGTGAGCAGCTCGACCATGGCCGTGCGCGTGGCCGGCTCGTCGTCGACGATGAGGATGCGCGCGGCGCTGCTCGCGGTCTCTGGAGTGGTGCCTGTCATCGCGTCCCCGGCTCTCCCGCCCCCACCACATGAAGCTCCCGTTCCAGGCGCGCCAGCGGCAGGGCCAGCTCCACCCGACCGGGCAGCGACTGCAAGGTGCCGCCGCAGCTCGCGGCCAACGTCGCGAGATCCACGGGGCCGCTCGGCTCGGCAGCCACCACGCCTTCGACGATGATCAGCGCCGCGCCGCCCTGTGCCTCGGTGCGAAGCAGCAAGCGGCGGGCGCCCGCCTCGACCTGGCCGAGCACATAGAGCGCGACCGCCACGCCCACCTCGCTCGCAGACCCCGGCGCACGCAGGCCGGCCGGCCCCTCGGCGCGGAGCTCGGCCCGGGCCACGCGCGCGTTGTGCGTGCACTGCGCGACGATCGAATGCACGAGCGCGGTGACGTCGAAGTCGGGCTCCTGCTGGCGGTGCGGCGCGGCGAGCTCCACGAAGCGGCGCACCATCTCGTCGATGCGGCCGACTTGATCGCGGATGGCCTTCAGGTTTCGCTCCATGCCTGCGGGCAAGGCGCCGGCGTTCTCGCGGCGGAGCTTGTCGGCGAGGACTTCGAGGTGGATGACCACCGCGTTCAAGGGATTGCGCGTGTCGTGGGAGAAGCCGTCGCAGAGGCGCTCGACGAGCTGCGCCCGCGCCTCGACCGGCGACGCGGCGGCAACGGGAGGCAGCGGTTTCGCATCCACGGCAGGCTCCTCGGTCGACGAGCGGGCAACATCCGCTCCCGTGCCGGCGTGAGTTAGGGACGACTCCTGATGACGTCAACCCTCTTCCCTGTACTATTTGCCGCGGGCTGGAGCTTCAACGGCAGTCCCTGGGAATTTGTGAACTCTCAATAATGTTTACGCGCGAACTGTTGAGTCGTAATTTCAGATTTGTCGCGGGCAGGCAGCGCACCGCGCTGTACTTGTTACTGCTCGCCGCTGCCGGCTGCGCCACGGCGCCCCGTCCGAGCCCCGAGCCGCAGGCGCCCGCGAGCGCCACGCCTCCGCCGGAGCGCGTGCCTGGCCCAGCGCCGCATCCCGTGTCGGCAGCCCCTCAAGCGGCAGGCCCCACGGCCGAGCTTCTGGGCAGCGTCACCTTCGCCGCGACCGGCGACATCATGGCCCACGGCGAGGTGAAGAAGGCCGCGGCCGCCGCCGACGGCGGCTGGGACGCGCTCTACGCGCCCATCGCGCCGGTGATTGGCCCCGCGGACATCGCGTTTGGAAATCTGGAGACGCCGGTCGCGCCGGATCACGACCACGGCAGCCGGCCCTTCATCTTCAACGCGCCGCCGGAGATGCTCGCCGCGCTCAAGCGCGCCGGCTTCAAGGTGGTGCTCTTCGCCAACAACCACGCCTACGACCAGGACCGCGATGGTTTCGCGGAGAGCCTGGATCGCATCGACGCCTCGGGCCTGAAGGAAGTGGGCGCGGGCCGCACGCGCGAGGCCGCGCAGGCGCCGCTGCGCATGGAGGTGAACGGCGTGAAGCTCGCGTGGTTCGGCGCGGCGCAGTTCTTCAATGATCTGGGGCCCGGTCACCAGCGCAACGTCGACGATCCCAAGCAGCCGATGGCGAACCTCATCGACGGGCCCGCGATGGTGGCCGCGATCGCGAAGGTCCGACCCGAGG
Organism: Deltaproteobacteria bacterium; assembly: GCA_018266075.1. Taxonomy (GTDB): domain Bacteria; phylum Myxococcota; class Myxococcia; order Myxococcales; family SZAS-1; genus SZAS-1. The sequence continues at coordinate 72,812 of JAFEBB010000032.1, forward strand.
TGGACGCGGTGATTGTCTCCGTGCACTGGGGCGTGGAGTACATGGAGGCGCCGCGGCAGAGCGAGATCGACCTCGCGCATCAGCTCTTCGAGGCCGGCGCCGACGTGATCATCGGCTCGCACCCGCACGTGCTGCAGCCCATCGAGGTCTACCGCGCCAAGGACGGGCGCACGTGTCTGTGCCTGTACTCGCTGGGCAACTTCATCTCCAACCAGAACCGCCAGTACCTGCCGCACGCGCAGCCCGACAAGATGGGCGACTCGCGCGACGGCGCCATCGTGGAGTTCACGCTGGAGAAGCGCCGCTACGGTCCGCAGCTCACGGCCTTGAACCTCGCGGGCGTGAAGTACGTGCCGCTCTGGACGGACAACAACTTCTTCCGCCCCAAAGATCAGGCCGTCGACATCCATCCCATCGTCATCGACGTGGCGCTCAGGCAGGCGCACGACGAGCTCGAGGCGGCGGAGAAGGCCGCAGGGCCGAAGCCGTCGAAGGAAGCGGCCGCGCACCTCATCGCGCTCAAGCAGCGGATCGAGCTGCTCGAGCTGCGTCGCAAGCGCATCGTGGGTCGGCTCGGCGAAGACTTCTCCGGCGATCCCTGACGGGGCAACGACGCAACCGTCGCCGCGAATTGTCTACAATCCTTGAATGCGCCTTCGCCTCCTGTGCGTGCTGAGCGTGCTGCTGCCTGCGGTGGCGCACGCGTCGAAGTGCCCGGACGTGCTCTTCGTCCTCGACGCCTCCGACAGCATGAACAACTCGCCCGGCGGCGGCGTGACGCAGTCGAAGATCAGCATCGCCCGCCAGGTGATCGGCGAGGTGCTGCTCGGCGATCCCGACGCCGGCGTGCCCGCAGCCGATCCACGGATACGTTTTTGTTACATGTACTTCCCCGCGAGCAGCTGCACGCCCAGCGGCACCACGCCGCTGCCGGTGCCCTGCGACTTCAACACCGAGCAGGACATCGTGAGCACGGTGAACGCGCAGACCCTCAAGAACAGCACGCCCACCGCCGAGGCCCTCGAGGCCGCGAAGGGCAGCACCGACCTGCAGGACACCTCGCGGCCGCGCTTCGTGGTGCTCGTCACCGACGGCATGCCGACCTGTGGCAACGACGCCGGCGGCCGCGCGGTCGGAGCAGTGGGTGATCTCTTCGCGCAGGACGTGACCACGTTCGTGGTCGGCTTCGGCAGCGAGGCCGCGACCGCGCGGAAGACGCTCTCGGGCATGGCCGCCGCGGGCCAGCCGCCGCTCCCCGACGGCGGCGCGGCCGCGTACTACCAGGCCAACGACGGCAGCTCGCTCGCGGCGGCGCTCTCCGACATCCTCGGTCGCGCGGGCGGCGAGCTCGGCGGCAGCACCTGCGACCCCTGCGCCGACGCGACGTGCACCACCAGCGAGCGCTGCGTCCTCGATGGCGGCGCGCCCACCTGCGTGCCCGATCCGTGCCGCGCGCTGAGCTGTCCGAGCGGCCAGTTCTGCCGGCCGACCGGCACGACCGCGAGCTGCGTCGATGCGTGCGCCACCGCGTGCCCCACGGGCCAGGCGTGCGTCGACGGCACGTGCGTCACCGACAACTGCAATCGCGGCACCTGCACGAGCTGCAGCGGCGGCGAGGTGCCGACGATCGACGGCGGCTGCGGACCGAACGCATGCGCCGACATCAGCTGCCCCGCCGCCGAGGCGATCTGCCTCTACGGGAGCTGCTCCGCGCTCTTCGTCGCCGATGCAGGAAGCGGCAGCAGCAGCGCGAGCGGCAGCGCTGGCGGGACCACCGGCGGCAAGAAGAGCGGCGTGACCGCGAGCGGCTGCGGCTGCGCCAGCGTCGACGCGCTCGGGATGCTCGCGCTCGTCGGCGGCGCGCTCGCGTTCGGCCTGCGCCGCAAGAGGTAGGCCCCGCTCGTACCTTGCCTGCCTGGTTGTTGGAGCGCGCGCGGACGCGTCGTTAGAGTCGCCGCCTCGCTTTCTTGGAGCGGCGCATGAAGCGGATTCTGATCGGTCTCTGTGCGATGGCGCTGACGCCCGCGGTCGCGCGCGCGGGCGCCAAGTGCCCCAACGTGATCATCGTGCTCGATAAGTCGGGCTCGATGGGCGACTACCCCGACGACGATGGCAGCGGCAGCACCGACCCCGGCTCGTGCGCGTCCAACAGCGACTGCCACAGCGGCGACACCTGCGACAGCGCCGGCTTCTGCTCGGGCGCCAAGATCAACGTGGCGCACCAGGTGATTCAGGAAGTGATGCTCGGCGGCAGCGGCGTGCAGGCGCCGAGCTCGCTGGTGCGCTTCGGCTTCACCGACTTCCCCTCCAACAACAGCTGCGGCGCCTCGAACTACGGCTCTTCACTGCTGGTGAAGGTGGGCTACGCCACGGAGAACAACATCGCCAGCACGGTCACCGGCGTGGAGCCCGGCGGCTCGACGCCCACCGGCCCCATGCTCAAGAACCTGGTGAGCGACCCGAGCATGCTGGAAGCGGATCGCCCCCGGTACGTGGTGATCGTCACCGACGGCGAGCCGACGTGCGGCTTCAACAACAACAACAACCCCGACGGCGATGCGGTCACCGCCGTTCAGGACTTGCGGCAGGCCGGTGTGGAGACGTTCGTCGTCGGCTTCGGCAGCGGCGTGAACGCGGCTGGCCAGGCCACGCTGCAGTCGATGGCCGCCGCCGGCTCGCCCGATGCGGGCGCGTTCTCCGCCACCAACGCCGACCAGCTCGCGCAGGCGCTCTCGGCCATCATTCAGCAAGCGTCGATGGGCGAGCTCGGCGGCACCGCGAGCTGCGATCCCTGCAACGACATCCAGTGCCCCAGCGGCCAGACCTGCGACTCGAGCACCGGCGCGTGCGTGGCCGACCCGTACGCAGCGTGCGAGCCCCATCCGTGCGGCCAGGGCGAGTACTGCGTGGTCACCTCCAGCGGCCAGACCTGTGCCGTGCCTTGCACCAACATCTGCAGCAGCGGCCAGATCTGCGGCATCGACGGAACCTGCCAGGCGGATCCATGCGCGAACGGCGCCTGTGGCAGTTGTCCCGCAGGACAGGTGCACGACGACAGCGGCGCGTGCGTGGCCAGCCAGTGCTCGAAGATCCAGCCGCAGTGCCCAGCCGGCACGAGCTGCACCAACAACGCGTGCGTCTCGTACTTGTCTTCCACGAGCGGCACGACCTCGGGCTCGAGCACCAGCACCGGCGGGTCGGGCAGCACGGGCACCACCGGCAAGAAGGCCAACGGAAGCGTGACCAGCTCGGGCGGCTGCTCCACCACGGACGGCGTGGCCTTCGGCGCGTTCGGGCTGCTGGCGATGGCCCTGCTCGCGCGCCGCCGGGACTGAAGCGAAGCGGGGTAGGATCCTCGCGGGCCAACGGCCTCGGGAGGGGAATTGGCACGGGCGCGGGCCATCATCGTCGTCGTCGTCGCAGCGCTCGCGGTCGGGTGTGGTAGCGCCCCCGCATCGACGCAATCGGCCTCCACCTCCGGCGCCGCCGCGACGGGAAGCTCAGGCGCGTCGACGTCGATGTCGTCGAGCAGCAGCAGCTCGTCGAGCAGCAGCAGCGGCACGTCATCGGGCAGCAGCGCTTCGTCATCGAGCAGCAGTTCGTCGAGCAGCAGCAGCTCGAGCAGCACCTCCTCAACCGGCGGCAGCAGCGGCACGACCGGCGCTGTTGACGCGGGACCCGAGTGCGCCGTCGAGGACGTGCCGGGCACGTGCACCGACACCTCCGCGTGCAGCGCGCAATCGAACCACCTCTCCACGCCGGGGCTGTGCCCGGGACCTTCGAACATCCAGTGCTGCACGCCGTACAGCACCGCGCTCTGCGATCCGTCGATCGTGCAGCTTCCCAATGCCTTGTTCACCACGGAGGCGCCGGGGCAGGGCGGCTGTCCTGCGGGGATGATCGCCGTCGACACCTTCTGCATCGACCAGTTCGAGGCCTCGCTCGTGCAACTGGGCGATGGCGGCTCGTGGTCGCCGTACGAGAACCCGGGAGCGACGCCCGTGAAGGCCGTTTCCGTCCAGGGCGCGATCCCGCAGGCGTACATCAGCGGCGACGAAGCCAGCGCGGCCTGCACCAACGCGGGCAAGCGGCTCTGTTCTGATACCGAATGGTTAAGAGCCTGCCAGGGCCCGAGCGGAACCACCTACCCGTACGGCAACACCGACGAGCTCGGCGTCTGCAACGACCACCGCGACGAGCACCCGGCCGTCGAGTACTACGGCACCACCGCGAGCTGGATCTACTCCGAGCTCAACAACGCCTGCCTCGATCAACTCCCGCTCACCGAGGATCCCGCGGGCTCGCTCCCGGGCTGCGTCACCGCCGAGGGCGCGTACGACATGATGGGCAACCTGCACGAGTGGACGGCCGATCCCAACGGCACGTTCCGCGGCGGCTACTTCATGGACACGTCCCTCAACGGACCGGGCTGCCTCTACGCCACCACCGCCCACGACACGGCCTACTGGGACTACTCCACCGGCTTCCGCTGCTGCGCGAATTAACCAAATCGTTAAGCGAGTCGGAGCACGCGACGGAGCTCGCGCTCCAGGCGATCGGCCGCGCGGACATCGCGGATGGGCCGGCTGCAGACCACATGCTCGCCCACATGGGTGACCACCTCCAGGACCTGCCAGCGCCCACCCGCGGTTCGCGAGAACGAAGCCCAGGCCAGGTCGCGAATCTGATCGGCGTCGATGGTGCGCGCCTTGCGGAATGCGGCTCGAACGGTGAGCGCGCCGTCGTCGGCCTGGGTGGCCAGCCCGCGCCACTGCGCAAAGACGCGGTGGGGCTCTGCCTGAAGCTTGAACTCGTCGCGGCCCACAGCCAGCGTCGGCCGCGATACGCGGACCACGCGGGTGAAGTCCGTCAGCTCGGCGCGCCGCTCGGACTCCATCGTCGAGCGCACCTTCACGATCGCCGCCACGAGCAGGAGCGGCCCCCAGACGAACCAGGTGCTCTTCACGAGCCAAAACAAGCCGTAGGCCGCGATGATCAAGAGCAGCCCAACCAGGTCGACCCAGGTGATCTGCCCCCAACCACCGCACGCCAGCACCGGGACCATGTGGCACCTCCTGCCCACAACCGGGAGCAGGACCCATGCCCGTGCCACGCGCGCCGAAGTTCGGGGACTTGGCGCTGCCGACAGCGGCTGGCGTGGGAATTTCGACGGCGGCTATCCTACGGGCATGAATCGGCTCGTCGTCCTCGCTGCGCTGCTCGTTGCCTGTGGTACGTCGAAGTCGGGCTCGAGCAGCTCCAGCGGAAGCACCACTACGGCCGGCTCCACGACCGGCAGCGGCACGACGACCAGCAGTGGCACCACGACCAGCAGCGGCTCGACCTCGGGCAGCGCCAGCTCCGGCTCGAGCAGCGGCAGCACGGGCGCGGTGACGCAGCTTTGGACGTCGTCGACGCAGCTCTCGGGGGAGGTCGACGTCGCCGCGGGGCAGGTGGTGGAGATCGATCCCGGCGCGCAGATCAGCGTCGCGGCGGGCACGCACATCGTGGTCTCGGGCGCGCTCCAGGCCTCGAGCGCCTCGGGCACGCATGCGTCGCTCAGCGGCACAGGCTGGACAGGCATCAGCGTCGCGTCGGGTGGCTCGCTCTCGCTCGACGGCGTGGACATCCAGGGCGCGAGCCTGGCGCTCGACCTCCAACCGGGCGTGTCCGCGAGCTACGACGACGGCACGATCACCGCCGACGTGCCTTTCCAGATCGGCACCGGCGCCACGCTGACGACCGATCACGCCACCATGTCCTCCACCAGCGACGCCGAGGTCTTCGGCACGCTCACGGCCACGTACCTCAACTACAGCAAGGGCTCGTCCGACGGCATCACCGCCGTGGACGCGAACGCGATCATCTCCATCGAAGACTCGACGCTGGAGGGCGTGGGCCAGGTGGGCGACATGATCGTCTCCGAGGCCGGACAGCGCGTGCACGTGGCGTTCACCACCATCTCGCAGGTGCACTGCGCCTTCCACTTCGACGGCGTCAGTCGCTACGACATCGACCACGTCACGGCGAACGGAGATGCCTACGGCGGCATGCTCTACAACCCGGAGACCGGCCCCGACTCGATCACCGCCTCGAATTTCACCGACGGAATCGTGTTCCGACAGACCGAAGCCAACGTGGTGCTCACCATTGACGGAAGCTACTTGAGCGGCACCACCGAGTTCACGTCGACGCTGGTGCACGTGACGAACCCCGCGAGCACGCCCGTGCCGGATGCGGGGCCGCGTTAGAGCAGCCGAAGGTCCTCTTGTCGAAGGGCCCGAGTTGGATGCCCTTCTTGCAGAGCGCGAGCGCGCCGGGCGGCACCACGCGGGTCGAGACCTTCGCGACCGCGCGCTTGCGGATCTCCCGGTTGAGCCGCGACGAGAACGCGTTGATGCGCTGGAAGTCCCGCGCCGCCGGTTGCTTCAGCTCCGGGTAGATCGGCGCCCACTTGTCGGCGCGCGCGGCCGAGTTGTGGTTGGTGTGCGAGCTCTCGAGGCGTCCCTTGCGCGCGGTTTCCAGGTACAGCTGCACCAGCCCCAGCCCTCGGCCTCGTAGCGGAACGTGGCGCCGCCGCACGTCTCCGGATCGAGCTTGATTCGCCGCGCGCGGAGCTTCGGTCCGGCCCCGAGCACGTCCAGTTGCAGGGAGACCCCGCGCGTCCCGCGGAAGCGCGCCATCACCTCGTCCGCCGACTCGATGCGCGTGAGCCGCTCGCCGAACCCCGACGCTCGTACACGTGACACGTGCGCTCCGCGAAGAGCCACTCGAGGATGCCGCGGTGATCGTCGGGCGTCGCGAAGAAGTCGCAGTTCGGCACGACTACTTCAGCGGCTTGCGCATCTGCACGTGCGGCATGCCGGCCTCTTCGAACTCGGGGCCGAACGAGGTGTAGCCGTGCTTCGCGTAGAACTGGTGCGCGTGCACCTGCGCGTGCAGCACGATACCGTCCATGCCGCGCTTCTTCGCTTCATCCTCGAGGAAGGTGAGGATCTTGCTGCCCGTGCCGCCCTTGCGGTTGCTGGCCAAGACCGCCATGCGGCCGATCTTGCCCCAGTGACCCTTGGCGCCCTCGGGGGCGTGGTTCAGGTCGACGAGCCGCCCGGTGCCGATGGCGTGCTTTCCATCGTAGGCGAGCACGTGGAAGGCCTTGGCGTCCTCGTCGTCGCGCTCGAGCGTCTCGGGCACGGCCTGCTCTTCAATGAAGACCACCTCGCGAATGGCGAGGGCCTGGTTCAAGTCGCCAGGGTTGTCGATGGGCGCGATGCGGATGGCCATGGTGGTGCTCGTCTTCACCTACAACGAACCAGCGCGTGATCCGTGACGCCTGCCCGCGTTTCTCGGGCTGGCCACCAACCGGCACCCTGGTTCGACGAGGCCGGTCCGCCTACTTCTTGCGCTTCACGATCACTTTTCGCTTGGCATTCGCCAGGGCCGCCGCGGGCGGCAGCGGCGGCGCGGGCGGGGCCGAGGGCTTCGACGCGGCCGGTGCCTGAACAACCGGCTTGCTGGGCGCGCTCGGACGGGCCACCACGGTGCTGCTGCGCGCGGGCGAGGGCGCCGGCGCCACACGGGGCCGCTCGCCGGCAGGACGCGGGGCCTCGAGGTCGCCCATGTCCACGCGGCCGCGGAAGCTCGCGCCGTCGACGATGATCACCCGGGGGCTCTTGATGTCGCCCACCATGCGGCCTTCCTGGGTGAGCTCCACGCTCTCCGTGGCCGTCACGTTCCCGACGACCACGCCGCTGATGATGCAGTTGCGAACGGACACGTCGGCCTTGACGATGCCCGAGCTCTCCACCACCAGCGTCTTGGTGAGGTTGATGTTGCCCTCGACCCGGCCGCGGACGGTCAGGTCCTCATCGCCGTCGAGCCGGCCGTTGACGAGGATGCTCTCGCCAATGATGGTGCGGCCGCCGGTGCCGGTGCTGTCCTTGCCAAGCGTGGCCATAGGGTCACTCGTCCCTGGAGGTTGGTGGCGGAGTTACTTGCGGTCCATGTCGACGTTGCCCTTGAAGCTGGCGCCATCGGCGATGAGCACGCGGGGAGCCTTGATGTCACCGACCACGCGGCAGTCGCTCTTGAGCTCCACCTTGTCGGTGGCGACGATGTTGCCGGTCACCTGGCCGCCGATCTCAACGTTCTGGGTCTCGATGTCGGCCTCGACCACGCCCGAGCCCTCGACGATGAGGCTCTCCTTCAAGGAGATCTTGCCCTTGACGGTGCCCTGGATGACGAGGTCCTCGTCGCCCGAGATCTCGCCGTCGATCATGATGGAGGAGCCGATCACGGTGTTGGCCATGGTTGCACCCGCTGGGCGCTGTGCGCCCGAAAAGGAGTGGAGAAAGCTTAGATGTCCTCGGGCAGCTTGACGTCCATGTCGATGCTGCCGTTGAAGCGCGCGCCGTCTTCAATCACCACGCGGGGCGACTTGATGTCGCCCTTGACCTTGGCGGTGTTGGAGATGCTCACCCGGTCGCCGGCGAGGATGTTGCCGAGCATCTCGCCGTTGACGGTGAGGTTCTCGACCTTGACCTCGGCCTGCACGCGCCCGCTCTGCTCGATGGTCAGGTGGTTCTTGAGGTTGATGTGACCCTCGACCTGGCCCTCGATGGTGAGGTCGGCGCCGCCCGAGAGCGTGCCGCGAATGGTGATGCCCTTGCCGATGATTCCCACGTTTGCCCCTCGGAAGGTTCCGTCGCGCTGCGCGAAGAATGCTCGTCGAACGCGCGGCGAACGTACCTGTGCGTTGGGGAGAAATCAACGAAGCAAATTTCGCTTTGCGCACACCGCGGATTCAATTTGACGGTGCTACGCCTTCTGCCGCTTGCGCAGGGCGTCCTCTCTGTAAATCTCCGCCAGCGCGTGGGCTTTCTCCACCTCGTCGCGCGCGGCCTCGAGCTTGAGCGACTCGTCGAAGTGATCGGTGAGCGCCGGGCGCGCCGAGAGCACCGCGTGGCCGGCCGCGAGCGCCACCTTGGCGCCGTCGCGCTCGCGCTGGAGCTCTTCGCTCTCCGCTTCCACCGCCTTCACGGCCTCGGCGAGATCCGCGGCGTCGCGCGCCACCTTCTCGCGCTGCTCCTGCAACGGCTCGCGATCGCGCGCCGAGCGCTTGGCGTCCTCGGCGAGCACGTCGGCGGCGGCTTCGTCACCGCCGGCGCGGGCATCTCGCGACCGCTTCAGCGCGGTCTCTTCGCGGGCCTCGAGCTCGGCGCCGCGGCGATCCAGATCTCGCCGCACGGCGAGCAGCGTGGCCGCGCTTCGACGCAGGAGCTGGGCGCGCTGGGCGAGCGCGTCGATGCGCGCGTCATAGGCCGCGAGCGGATCGGTCGGCTGCTTCGGCTTTCTCCTGAACCAGTCGAACAGTCCCATGGCGTGCGCGCTCGGATGCGGACCGATTCTACGCAGGTCGCGCCTGGGCGACAGGAGGACTGTCACCCACCACGCCCGCCAGCAGCCGGACGCGCATCACCAGCTTGGCCACGTCGGCGTCGCCCGAGCCGAGCACCGCGCGGTGCCGCTCGAGGGGCACGTTGTAGAGCCCGAGCAGGTGCTCGATGAGCTCCACCGCTTCGTCGGCGCGCTCGGTTGCGGGCGCCAGAGCCAACGCTTCGGACACGGCTGCCAGCAAGTCCACCACCCGGTCGCGCTCGCTCGCGGGCAACCGGCCTACCGACGGCGGCAGCGGCCAGGGAAAGTACGCGCCAAATCGCGTCGACGCCTTCGGTCCGCTCGGCAGGGCGGTCCCTGCGGAGATGGCCGCGAGCGCGTCGAGGGCGGCCCGAACCTGAGGCGAGTCGGGCGTGAGCGCGAGCTCGGGGTGCTCGGGTAGGAGCGTGCGCAGCGCGGGCTCGAAGGGCGAGGCGCCGGCGGCGATGTCGTCGTCGGAGAGGTGCGTGTAGAAGGCGCGCCGGCCACGGTCGCGCTGCTCCCAGATGAGCTGCCGCAGGTCGGCGTTCTCGTCGCCGAGGGAGATGAAGTTGAGGGTGATCTCCACGTCGCCCACGGGGGCGCGCGCGGCCGAGATGCGCTGCATGTCGACCGTGTCTTCGCCGTCGGTGATGAGCACCACCGTCGCACGCGCGAGATCCGGGTCCTGCCCGCGCGCCTCGTGGATGGCCTCGAATGCGGCCACCAGCGCGTAGGTGATGTCGGTGCGCCCGCGCGCTGGCGACTGCTGGAACAGATCCGCGATGAGGTCGTAGGCGAGCTTGGGCGTGTCCACGCGGCGCAGCGGCTGCGGCTGGTCGTTGAAGAACGCGTAGTAGATGGGCCAGACCTCTTTGCCCGCGCGCGCACGCAGCGAGAGGTTGTTCAGCTCGGCGATGAGGATGGCGTCGCGGAAGCGGGCGCGCGGCCCGCGCATCGAGCCCGACGCGTCGCACACGTACACGCGCACCGCGCTGCGCCGGGTCTTCTTGGGCTTGTGCTCGTTCTGCTCGTAGTACGTGCGCTGGAGCTGGCTGCCGTTGGCGAGGTCGTAGAGCACCAGCCGCGGATCGCGGATGACGAAGTCGCGAAGCTGGGTGATGTCGCGGGCCACGTCGAAGTCCATCAGCGGCGTGGGGAAGGGCACCCGCTTGCGCGGCTCGGGCGCGCGCGCCATCGCGGGGTCGCCTTCTTCGACTTCCTCTTCGGTGGTGGTGGTGTCGAAGAACTCGCCGGCCGAGAGCGCCAGGTTGAAGACCGAGAGCTTGTCCTGAGGCAGCTCGAAGGCGGTCTCCACCAGCACGTCGCGGGCCTGGCGCTGCTGGGCGTCGAGGAGCTCGCGCAGCGCGCCCTCGCCGAGCCGGTCCGCGAGCACGCGCTCTGCATCGCGCGCGACCGCAGCGTCGGGCGACTCGTTCAGCCCCCTCCAGAGCTCGTCGAGCGCGGCGCGGCTGGCCTGCACCAGCGGCGTGTCGCGGGCCTCCATGGCGCCGCGGAACACGGTCATCAATCCCCGATACGCATCTTCGGTCTGGCCCTGGTTGAGCGCGCGAGAGATGGCGTCGGGCAGCCGCTCGCCCGGGCGAACCAGCGGCTCGACCGCGTCCAGCCGCTTCCGCTCGTCGGCCAGGCGCGCGCGGAGCTGCTGGGCGCGGGCGCGGTCGTCCGGCTTGAGCTGCGCGGACAGCGCGAGGAGCAGCTCGTGCGCGCGATCCAGATCGCGGCGCTTCTTGCGCAGGTCCACGGCCTGGGTGCCCGCGCGATCCACGTAGCGCTCGATGGCGGCCAGCGCGCCGCTCTTGGGCGGTGGCCGGTTGCGCACCGGTCGGTACAGCGGCGTCGAATCGGTGCGCTCGCGCGCCGCGGGGGTCTCCATGGCCCGCTCGATGGCCAGGGCGCGCTCCAGGCGGCGCAGGAGATCCTCCGCGGTCTGCAGCGAGCTCACCTTGGCCTGGCCGGTGAAGCGCTTGGCCCGGGCGATGACGGCCACCAGCGCCTCCAGCTCGCCCAGCGCCTTGCGCGTGCGCCGGCGCATGCCCGAGGCCAGCTCCCGCGAGCGCTTGTCCTTTTGCGCGAGGCGACCCAGCAGCCGCGCATCGGCGAGGGTGTGCACGCCGGCGTGGGCGAGCTCCTCGTCGAGCTTGAGGAGCTCCGGCGTGCCCGGCAGCGGCTCGTCGGCGCGGTGGGCGAGCTTCTCCCAGAGCGAGGGCGGGTCGGCGTCGGCCGCGCGCAGGCGGTCGAGCTCCTCGCGCAGGGCTTCGGTGGGAAGCGCCATCGCCCTGAGCATAAAGGCCAGGTGTGGGTCGCGCGAGGCAGGCCGAGTGAAGAATCAACAAGGGCGCATCAATTCGCGCCCGCGACCGTTTACACTGCGCCGCCCTGGATTCGAGGACTGCATGAAGCGCGCGTGGCTCTTGGCAGCTCTGGTCGTGGCGGGCTGCGGCCGGCCCGAGCGCGATCCCGCGTTTGATCCCACCTCGACGTCGACCGACCAGGCGCTGACCGTTTGCGCGGCCGGCACCACCGTCCCCGGCATCGACGTCTCGCACTGGGACGGCACCATCAACTGGCCGCAGGTGGCCGACGGCGGCCAGACCTTCGTGTTCATGAAGGCCACCGAGGGCACGGGCTTCACCGATCCCCAGTTCGCGACGAACTGGCAGGGCGCGAAGGCCGCGGGCGTGGCGCGCGGGGCGTACCACTTCTTCCACTCGAACATGGACCCGATTCAGCAGGCGGACTTCTTCCTGAGCGTCGCGGGGAACGACTTCTCGCACGACCTGCCGCCGATGCTGGATCTCGAGGTGACCGACAACTCGACCAGTGCCGTCGTGGCCTCGACGGCGCTCGCTTGGCTGCAGCACGTCCAGGAGCAGACCGGCCGCGCGCCGGTGGTCTACACCTCGGCGCGGTTCATGACCTCCATCGGCAACCCGAGCGGCTTCGAGGCGTATCCGCTCTTCGTGGCCAACTGGCAGGTGACCTGCCCCAACGTGCCCACGCCGTGGACCAACTGGGTCTTCTGGCAGTCGACGGACGCGGAGACGGTCCCGGGCATCTCCGGCACGGGCAACGTCGACGGCGACAGCTTCAACGGCGATCTCGCAGGCCTCATCGCGCTCACCGACGGCGGCCCGCCGCCAGCCGTGGACGCGGGACCGGCCACGACGTCCACGAGCACCACGACCACCACCGGCACCACGAGCACGAGCAGCGGCAGCACCACGACGGGAACGACCGGCTCGAGCAGCACGTCGACGTCGACGACCACGACCACGACCACCACCACGGGCGGTTCGACGACGGGCACCACCACGGCGGGAAGCACGACCGGTACCAGCACGACCGGAATCAGCACCACGGCCGGCGTCACGTCGACCAGCGGCAGCGGTGCGCCCGACGCCGGCTCGGGTGCGTCGACCAAGAAGAGCGGCTGCGGCTGCGGAAGCTCCGGCAGCGCGGACGCGCTCTCCGTCCTCTTCGCGATTCTGGGATTGGCGGCGCTCGGCCGCCGAAGCCGCTGAGAGCTCCAGGCTCCGCGGCGTGCTGCTCCGGGTCTGCTCGGCGCAGAGGCCGTTCTCGCAGAGCGTGATCAGGTTGCGCGGATCCCGCTCGAGCCCTGCCCGTCCTGGTGGAACGGGAAGACCTGACGCACCGCGGTCTCCTCGGGCTGCACCGACACGAAGGGCGCCGCCTCTGCGAGCGCGGCGCCCTGTCGTGCCCTGCAAAGGGAGCATCAATGCGAGGCTCCGTTCGTCATCCCGTCACCCGGCGCGGCCCCGTTCGGCGGCACCGCGGCCGTGCTGGCGGGCGTGCTCGGCTGCGCCACTGCCACCGGGGTGCTCGGCGCCGAGGCGCTCGAGCCGAGCGTGGCGGAGACGGTCACGGTGCCCTGGGCCTTGAGCTCCAGCTTCTTCTTCGGGCCGAGGGTGCCGCGCAGCGCCCGGGTGGCGTTGGCCTTGGCAGTGGCCTTCAGCTGCTCCTCGCTGGTGAGCTGGCGCTTGGCCTTGCGCGGCGCGA